>CAZYQR010000228.1:0-4921 GCA_964649755.1 uncultured Maribacter sp.
AAAATCTATACTTTTGCAGGTAAACCAACTCGGTATAATGAAAGACTTATTTGAAAGAATAATTGAGAATAAAGGTCCGTTAGGAAAATGGGCTTCTCAGGCAGAAGGATATTTTGTTTTTCCAAAATTAGAGGGTCCTATTTCTAATAGGATGAAGTTTCAAGGCAAAGAGGTAATTACTTGGAGTATCAATGATTACTTAGGCTTGGCAAATTTACCAGAAGTTAAAAAGGTTGACGGAGAAACTGCAATGGAATATGGGGCAGCATTTCCTATGGGTGCTCGCATGATGTCTGGGCATACAGAATTCCATGAACAATTGGAGCAAGAATTAGCAACTTTCGTGAACAAGGAATCTGCCTATCTTTTGAATTTTGGATACCAAGGAATGGTATCTGCCATTGATGCTTTGGTTTCTAAAGACGATATCATTGTTTATGATGTTGATTCCCATGCATGTATCATTGATGGTGTTCGTTTGCATATGGGCAAACGTTTTACTTTTATGCATAATGATATTGAGAGCCTAGAGAAAAACCTTGAACGTGCCAAGAAAATGGCCGAACAAACAGGTGGTGGCATTTTGGTGATTTCGGAAGGTGTTTTTGGAATGCGGGGTCAGCAAGGTAAATTGAAGGAAATCGTAGCTCTTAAGAAAAAATATAAATTTAGATTATTTGTAGATGATGCGCATGGTTTTGGAACTCTAGGAAAGACAGGAGCAGGTGCAGGTGAAGAGCAAGGCGTACAGGATGATATTGATGTGTATTTTGCAACTTTCGCCAAATCTATGGCAGGGATTGGTGCATTCTTAGCTGCTGATAAAGGAATTATTGATTATTTAAAATACAATTTACGTTCGCAGATGTTCGCTAAATCGCTTCCTATGATTTATGTTAAGGGAGCTTTAAAACGATTGGATATGCTGCGCACTATGCCAGAGCTTAGAGCTAAGCTTTGGGAGAATGTGAATGCCCTTCAAAACGGACTTAAGGAAAGAGGTTTCGATATTGGGACTACCACTAGTTGTGTAACTCCGGTATATCTTAACGGAAGTATTCCTGAGGCAATGGCATTGGTCAAAGATTTAAGAGAGAACTACGGTATTTTCTGTTCTATTGTTGTTTATCCTGTAATTCCTAAAGGTTTGATATTATTAAGATTAATTCCCACCGCTACCCATACTATGGCAGATATTGAGGAAACTTTAGAGGCATTCTCAGCAATTAGGGAGCGTTTGGAAAATGGTACTTACAAGAGATTATCTGCGGCTGTCGCTGCTGCAATGGGAGAATAGATTAAATTCTTTAGTAAGATAAAAATACTTAATTCCAAATTCCAATACTATAATTGGAATTTGGAATTTGTTTTTTCAGATAACTATTGCAAATCTTTCCTATACGTTCTTCGTCGTTTATAGATTTCTGGATCAAAATGTTTCCAGATTTGTTTTATGGCAATGTTATCTTCCAATTCTGGCGTACGAATACATTTTTCAATCTTTTTTGCTGTAAAAGTCTTGTAATATTCATTGAAAATAAGAGCTGTTACGCCTTTGTTTTGATAATCAGGATGTACACCTATCAAGTAAAAAATAACATCTTTACTTCGCTTCTTCGCCCTTAATAAATGAAAGATGCCAAAAGGGAACAATTTACCCTTAGACTTTTGAAGTGCTTTTGAGAATGATGGCATTACAATACTAAAAGCGATAAGCTCATCATTTTTATCTAAAACAAATTTAATATATTCGGGATTTATAAAACTAATGTACTTCTTTTTGAAATAGGCTTTTTGTACCTCTGTAATAGGAACAAAGGATGATAAGCTGGCATAACTATCATTGAATAACTCAAACATCTTATCTGTCATTGGTAAAACATCTTTGGTCTTTGTAAAGTTAACTGCTTTTACACCGTATCTTCTTTTAACCAATTCGTTTGCTTTGGCGAAAAATTTTGGCTCGACATTTGAAAAAGGAAATCTGTTTTCCATGTATTCTTTTTCCTTTACAAAACCCAAGCGTTCATAATGACTTTGATAATAGGAATGGTTATACCAAGTAATCATAGTTCCCACTTCATTGAATCCCTCTATAAGCACCCCAACTTTATCCAAATTTGAAAAACCAACGGGCCCTTCCATGAACTCTAAATTATTCTCAAGGCCAATTTCACCGACCTTTTGCAACAATGCTTCCGATACCTCAGTATCATTAATGAAATCGAACCAACCAAAGCGCATCTTTTTTACATTTTGTTGATTAATTTCAATCCTATTGATTATAGCTGCTATTCTGCCAACAATTTTATTGTTTTTATAGGCAAGGAAAAAACGTGCCTCCGCATTTTTGAATGCAGGGTTCTTGGTTTTATCAAACGTTTCAATTTCGTCATTGATAATGGGAGGAATCCAAAAGGGAGAATCTTTGTAAAGGGAGAATGGAAACTTGACAAATTTCTTTATTTCGGCTTTTGTAGTAGCTTCTTTTAGGGTGACCATACGATTATTTTAAGAGGTCAATATTAGCGATATTAATCAAAAACAGGAAATTAACTAACTAGTTTTTAATTGAATATGAATGAATGATTTCATTAAATTGAAAATTTATTTAATCGTTCTTTTTCTTTTGGCTTTTTTTAAGTTTGCGAAGTTGCTTTTTGGTAGGACCTAAGTCAATATCTTCAGCGCCAGAACCTCTATTCTTCTTCGTTTTCTTTTTCTTTTTCATTGATTTTTTCTTGATTTCCCCACCATTTTCATCTGCATTTTGGTCTTCTATCGCTTTAGGTGCATCCTTATGGAAATCAAAGCGATAGGAAACACCGGCGCTAACAAAAATACGAGATGGAGTGTTCCTGAAACTGGCCCCTAGATTAATATCTGCCTGCAGTTCTTCATTGAAAAGATGGGCGACACCACTACGCAATAATATATCGGAATAACGATCACTGTTTATACCCTGGTTTTCAACGAAAACGCTCCATTTAGGGTTTTTAAAGGCGTGTGAAAGAGATAACAAATAACTCATTTCGGGATAATCGGTGCCAATACGGTCATAGGCCAAATTTGAGATGAGCACGAACCTAGGGGTTATTCGGCTTTGGGTAGCCACCATAACACGGGGCGATACTGTTGGATCACCTACATAAAAAGGATTATCGCCTAGGACAAAATTAGCCCCGGCATACAAAGAAACAGATGGAATCAGATTCTTTAGCTGAAAAACATTGTTGGCCCTCCAGCTATACAAATTGGGTTTATTTCGCTCAGCACTTTTGTAACGGTCATAAATCAAATATTTAAGCCCTAGACGATTCCTGTAAAAGTCAGTTCTTGATTCACTGATGTCAAAATTCGCAAAAGTGATATCCTGGTTTTGGAAAGTACTCTCCCAATTCAGCTCAAGTTCTTCAAATAAGAGTCCGTAACGCAATGAAATATCAGTTCCCCAAATATTACTTTGAGTATTCAGCAAATTATGATCTTGTTGTTCGTAGAATAAACCTGTTTCCAATTGAAGTACATTTTTACCTATAGCATAGGCACTAACAGATAAACCAGGTCTATTGGAATTGATAACATCAGTATATTGGGAAATCCCGATAATAGGAATTGTGAGGAATAGGATTAAAACAAAATGCTTTATTATTTTTAATTCAAAATAACCGCTCATAGATTGATTTTATTATTATTTTAAGACTTTTGCTCTCCTATTACAACGTTAGAATTGTACTTTTGATATAAATTATTCAAAAATTAATATGGCTTTTCTGAAAACGATTTTAATTATTCTGCTGGTATATTATCTGCTTAAAATTTTGGCTAAGTGGTTTGGTCCCAAAATATTCAGTTATGCGGCAAAGAAGACCGAAGAACGATTTCGTGAAAATTTCGAAGGTTTTACTAACCAACAGCGTAGCAATGAAGAACAAAAGGGCGATATAATCATTGATAAGAAACCAACAAAACAAAATGCTGCCTCTAAAAAAGTCGGTGAATACATCGAATTTGAGGAATTAGATTGATTATTTTAGCAAAACCAACCACTTAAAAAAACCAATGAAGTCAGGTTTAAAAGCATTTTACACTCATTTTTTTGTTCTTGTTTTTTTTGTAATCGCAGCCCTGGCATATTTTAATCCTGTGCTACAAGGCAAGGTAATTGAACAATCTGATATTCGTCAATACACCGGTATGGCGAAAGAGCAGAACAATTTTCGTAAGAAAACAGGCGAGGAGCCCTATTGGACGAATAGCGCCTTTGGCGGCATGCCTACATACCAACTTGGGGCCTATTACCCTCATGATTATGTTAAGAAACTCGACCGGTTGATCCGTTTTTTACCACGACCTGCAGACTATCTCTTTATTTACTTTTTGGGATTCTATATATTGCTTTGCTGTTTAAAAGTGGATTATAGGCTTGCTGCTTTGGGAGCATTGGCTTTTGGTTTTTCTACGTATTTGATTATAATTTTGGGTGTTGGCCATAATGCAAAAGCACATGCATTGGCCTACATGCCTATGCTCTTGGGAGGAATTGTCTTAACATTCAGAGGAAAGTACCTTTGGGGATTTGTTCTGACAGCGATTGCCATGGCTTTGGAAGTTGGTGCCAACCACTATCAAATGACCTATTATTTTATGCTTTTAGTATTGATATTGGGTGTGGTATATTTAATCAATGCTATTCGCAGGAAAAAATTGAAAAACTTTTTCGCTTCGTTTGGTTTATTACTAGTTGCAGTAGTATTGGGGGTAGCTGCCAACGCTACAAGTTTAATGGCTACTAAGGAGTATGCAGATTGGAGTACACGCGGAAAGTCGGAGTTGACCATTAAACCGGATGGGGCTACAAAGACAAACACAAATGGCCTCAGCAAAGACTACATTACGCAATACAGTTATGGTATCGTAG
>CAZYQR010000229.1:0-4916 GCA_964649755.1 uncultured Maribacter sp.
TTTTGATGGATAAAATCATGTGGAAAATTCTCATCACCTGGAAAACCTAATTCAATAGTACCACTATCCTCAGGAACATAATTTGTTTTGAAAATATAATCCCACAGACTCAAACTAATTCCAAAGTTAATACCATAAGACCCTTTAGGGAGGACTAAGGCATGATGATACAGGTGCATTACGGGATTATTAAGAATATATTTTAGCGGTCCCCATGTTAGTTTAATGTTGGCATGGTTCAAATGCCCAATGGAGATAGCGGCAAAATGAACAATAAAGGCTTGTTCCGGTTCAAAACCACCCAAGACCATAACACCTAGGGTTTTTAAAGGTTTGTAAAATATATTCTCCATCCAGTGATATCTTAAATGAGCAGCAAATCCCATTTCCTTGACAGAATGATGTACTTTGTGGAATCTCCATAAGAATTCAAATTTATGAAGTAGAATATGGGTAAACCATTGTACAAAGTCAAGAATTATAAAGAAGATCAACAATTGGGCCCAAGCCGGTAAAGTTGAAAGGTCTAATAAAGTAAGACTCTTTGAGGAAATTCCTATATCATTGAAAAGTAATCCCAACAATTTATAAAATCCACTTACGGCAATAGCAAATAAGAAGAAATTGAAATACATATAAAAACCATCCAACCAAAAATCCTTCCTAAAAACCGATTGGTTCTTTCGCCAGGGGAAGGCAATTTCAAGGCCCCAAACGATTAACGAAATAACCGTAAGACCCCAGAAATAATTGGTATACCAAGGCACATCAAAAAGTATTGATTTCCATGTCCAATCCACGCTACCTATAAATGAGTTTACAAAGGCATCTAAGTATTTTTCCATTACTTTATTATTTAAATTTTATAATTTCTTTTTAAAATATCAATCTTTGAGTACGTACCACCCAATATCTTTTAAAACCTCTCTTCTGCCTTTTTTTGATGGAGGGTAGTTGGTAACTAGATAGTCCACAATAATATCCTCATTTTGTCCCAAATCCCATAAATTTTGTGTCTCTTGCATCCAACGGATTGTACCGATCCATCTTTCTTTGTTCATTCTATTCTGGGTTACCAGTTTTGCGGAATGGCAATTCGTACAATTATTAACCACGGCCATAAGTCCTTCGGCTTCTACCAAGCCTGTACGGACATGAATGCCATTTTCTATTTTGTCATAATCATCTTCCTCGACCACCGCCACATACTCAGCTTCTGGTTTTGATTTTTCAAAGAGATTTGGGTTCGACAATAGATATAGCACTGAAAATACAGCTACTGCAAATAGGCCAATAAGACCAACTAACAGACGATATAATGCCCTAACTTGTTGTTTGAATTTTTTATGATCCTCCATGCTTATACTACCTTTATGGCAATTCTATGGCAAGCATTGTTCAGATAACCTTTTGGATTCCAACCTGGTAACAGCATAGGTTGACTTAGTCCTCTAGCGTTGGTTGCTCTTGCCCAAACTTCATAATATCCTTTTTTGGGGAAATCAACATTGGCCGTAAAATGCTGCCATGCCAAACGGTTCGCCGGTTTTTCATGCGAACATTGCTGCCATGTTGAACCAAAATCGATGGAATATTCCATCTTTGAAACTTCCAGTTCACCAGCCCATGCATGTCCTCTAATATTTAGTTTTTTACCTTCTTGAATGGTTGCACCGGTTTTAGGATAGGTAATCAAGGATTTCACAGGCATTGATTCAATAATGCACATGTCTTCATCCTTTACCTTTTCACCAGCAGCTACAGGGTTACAAGGAACCCTATATGCAGTACCAGTCATTTTAGTGCCATCATGGACTATATTTCGAACACTTATACGGTTTACCCATTTACCAGATACTGAAGCGGGCCAACCACCTGCAACCAAACGTAAGGGATAACCATGCGCCAAAGGAATATCCTTACCGTTCATTTTAAATGCAATCAAGGTTTCATCTTGCATTACTTTTGGTAAGGGTGCGCCACGAGAGATGGGTTCTTTTTTTGGATCTCTACTTAGGTGAACATCCGCAGCATGATAACCAATATAGACGGCATCACTTTTTATGCCCACATCCTCTAGAATATCACGTAATCGTACCCCTGTCCATGTGGCACAGGATACAGCACCGATTGTCCATTGATTTCCTTTTGCAGGGGGATCAAATTCACTTCGCCCATTCCCACCACATTCCAATGTTAATTGGTACGTATGTTGGGGGAATTTGGACTTTAATTCCGCAAGTGTATAAGTTTTGGTCTGTTTGGCCGATTCTCCATCAATGGTCAAAGTCCATTTGCCGACATCGATATCTTCTGGTATGATACCATTATTGCGAATGAACATAAATTTATTGGGTGTGATTTTATCATCCAATAAATGTGCTTTAGCTTCAATATTCCAAGGTTTGTCATTGAGGACGACCATTCCCTTATCTTTATTGAACATCTTAAAGGGGTCAGGGTCTTGTAATGCCAAGGGTTGGTAACCTATAGGCATTGTGTTACCAAAAACGATGTCAGCACCGATTACAGTGGTCATAGTGCCTAAAACCGCTTTCTTAACAAAATTTCTTCTTTTCATTTCTAGGGTTGAAGTTCATAATCTTCTAAAATAAGTATTTTTTGACTTTGTGGTCTGTAACAAAAGTTACACTAGGTCTTAAAGATAAATAATTGGTCGTTTTCGCAGTATGATTGGTATCATTATCTTTAAACCAAAATCAGATTTAAAAAAGTTTTCATACCCTGTTCTCTTGTAACCTGTACAATCCTGTGCAGTATTCATTTCCCTCTATTTTTTTAATGAAATGATGTAAATCAAGAAAGTATATTTATTATGGATGTTCTTTTTAGGAATTAATCCTCATCTATCCAAAATCTATCATCTTTGTAAATAAAAGATTTTTTATCGGAGTCATCAAAAAAGAACAACTCAGTATGTTCCCAGCCGTTTTCATCTTTTAAGTTAATATATTCGGCCAACGTATATGAACAAGAGTTGCCATTTGAACAATATATATGGATTAAAAGCAAGAATCCATGTATTGGGATTGACCTGTGGTCACACCGATTTTAAAGAGCGCAGGGCCATTAGCAAAAAAATAATGAACATGTTCAACTTAAAAAAATGGGTATTATCAAGCCCTTCAAAAAAACACCTCCCAACAAGGTAATTCGGATTGTAAGATGAGGTTAGCCTTAGGGCGTAAATCATGAAAATAAGCTAACCTAGAAAGAGTTATTTTCGTAGCTTTAATTTTACACCATCAAGGTAATCCAGTATAAATTTATGGATGTGACTTTTTCATTGATAGCAGGTTTATTAGCCTCTATATTTCATGTAATAACAGGGCCGGATCATTTAGCGGCTGTTTTGCCTTTTGCGATCGAATCTAAGAAAAAAGCTTGGAAAATTGGCCTTTTCTGGGGGATAGGCCATCTCGTAGGCATGTTGTTCATCGGATTATTGTTCTTGGTTTTCAAGGAGTTGATTCCTATAGATCAAATATCAAATTACAGCGAACAATTGGTGGGATTTGTACTAGTCGGTATTGGGATTTGGGCCTTTTACAGAATCTTCAGAAAAAACAAACCACATAAGCATTTACATGTTCACAGTGAAAATTCACCAATAATCCATTCCCATAAGCATGAACATTCCCATGAAAAATCGCACCACCATGTTCATGGCAAAACTATAAAGCAAAGTAAATATGCTTCGTTTTCTATAGGATTTCTACATGGTTTGGCGGGTATAGCCCATTTTTTATTGTTTATTCCTGTTTTAAGTTTTGATGAACGATCGGATTCGGTTCTTTATATAATAGGGTTTGGCCTGGGTATTATAGTGGCAATGACCGTATTTGCCTTTGTCATAGGTAAAATATCCTCCTTTGCCAAAAATGAGCACAATGATGTGTTTTTTAAGGGAATTCGCCTGTCCGGTGGGCTCTTTGCAATAGTAATCGGTATTTATTGGATCTTCAGTACCTAACAAATTCGAGGCAATTGTTCACCAATTAAGGGACTTACAATTCGTTTTCCTCCAACAAGACTTTCCATGACTACTTTATTGGGGTGCTCAAGGGTAACTTCACCAATACAGGCCGTATTTTTACCCTTCTCGTTATTTTGCATTGCTTCAACAACGGCATCGGCCACTTCGGCCTCAACAATAGCAATAAAAACACCCTCATTTGCAACATACATAGGGTCTAACCCTAAAATTTCACAAGCCGCTGCGACTTGTTTTTCAAGGGGAATCTTATTTTCTGTAATTGCCACTCCTTTATTTATGTCAGTGGCAATTTCAGACAAAACACTTGCCAAACCACCTCTGGTAGGGTCCCTGAACAAGTGTATTTTATTTCCGAATGTATCCAATAATTCTTTCACCAAAAAATTCACATTCGTGGTATCACTCACAATGGTCGATTCAAATTCCAAACCTTCCCGTTCGGACATAATTGCCATTCCATGTTGTGCAATGAATCCACTAACGATAATTTTATCCCCAACTTTAATATTGTTCGACGAAATATTTGCTTTGGGATGAACTTCACCAAAACCTGTAGTGTTGATAAATATTTTATCGCCCTTTCCTCGTTCAACAACTTTGGTGTCACCTGTTATTATTAGCACACCACTCTTATCGGCTGCTATTTTCACGGAATTTACGATTTTCGTAAAATCATCAATAGAGAGACCTTCTTCAATAATAAACGCAAGTGATAGGTATTTAGGAATTGCACCGCACATGGCTACATCATTCACGGTACCGTTTACTGCCAACTCACCAATATTTCCTCCTTTGAAAAATACGGGGGATATAACAAAACTGTCTGTGGAAATGGCAATTTCTCCATCAAATTTCACAATAGAACCATCATGTTTTTGGTTTAAATATGGATTATTGA
>CAZYQR010000230.1:0-4899 GCA_964649755.1 uncultured Maribacter sp.
AAGCTGTAAATCTTAGAGATGGTTTCAAAGAGCGTATTTTAATTTTAGCTAGAGAAGCAGCAAAAACGGGGGAGCCTATTGTTAGGTCTATGGAGTATGTGTTTCCCCATAAAGGGTATTCAAAAATTTCTGATCAGTTTATGTTGGGTGATGAAATATTAGTGGCGCCTTATATGAAAGCAGGACATGGCACACGTGTGGTTGTACTTCCAAAAGGAAAATGGAAAGCAGATACCGGCAAAATTTATAGAGGCAATAAAAAGATTACTGTTCAAGTGCCGTTAGATAGGTTACCTTATTTTGTAAAAAGTAAATAATATTAAACTAATACTGAAATCCAGTGCCATTGGAAA
Organism: uncultured Maribacter sp.; assembly: GCA_964649755.1. Taxonomy (GTDB): domain Bacteria; phylum Bacteroidota; class Bacteroidia; order Flavobacteriales; family Flavobacteriaceae; genus Maribacter_A. Next base: position 354 of record CAZYQR010000230.1, read on the forward strand.
ATGTTTAAAGGGATTAATGAATTTTGCTTTTTAAAAAAATTAATACGACCGGAACGGGTTTAATTTGTCAATAATTATTAAAGCTTAAGATAATGAGAACAACAATCTATTCACTCGTCCTTTTACTGTTTGTTTCATGCGGAACCAAGTCAAAAAAAACAGTAAATAAGGAAAATGCAACTCAAATTAAATTAGCTGCCTACAATGTAGAATACAGTAAAAATGCTTCTGCATCGGAAATTGGAGAAGCACTTAAAGCCTTCAATTTTGATGTGGTATGTTTTTCAGAAGCTCCTGGTGGCGACTGGACAAAAGAGGTGGGTTCGGTAATGGGTTTAAACCATGTTGTTGTGGGTAAATATTCCACTGCCGGACATGAAGATAAATTTAAAACAATCGCCAGTCGTACTCCACTAACTGATTTCGAAGAAGTTTTAATGGCTGATACTTTACATACTGCCACACGCGTAAAAACGAAAATCAATGAAACGGAATTTGCCGTGTATGCCGTTCATTTTCCATTTGGCTGGAGAGACCAGGCGCATATCGATGAAACAACAAACAAAGTTCAAACTTTTGTGAATTACCTGAAAGAAAGGCAAAACGATGAACTGGCCATTGTTGCAGGAGATTTCAATTTTATTCCGGTTAATGCCGACACCGCAAACTTTTATCACCAAATGTTTATGAATATCGGCTTGGATGTGAGCTGGAAAGAACTGGGAATTGACTGTACAGTTCTTAATACATTTAATGCGCTTGTTCCTGAAGATATGGGAAGTGGTGAAGTTATTGACCATGTAATGTACAATCCTGAAAAAATGAAAGCCATTGACGGGGAAATTATTGAATGGGAAAAACATTTGTCGGACCATAAACCGGTTTGGGCTCTTCTGGAGGTGAAGTAGTTATCTTAGATGAAGGTGAAACGGTATCGTTTGGCGGGGCGTTAGAACAGGCCACTCTTGCAATATTGCCAGGAATACAGCCAAGTTCTTTTCGGGCGAACAGTGAAGCTCTTTTAAACCGCCGCAAGCACATAACCAAACTGTTATTTAGTAAAAAGAAGACCTATGTATAAATTTTCAGTAATGGTATTAGTCCTAATAACCCTATTGGGATGCACAAAAAAAGAATCAGAAGTATATCTTTTTTCTTTTTTTAAAGGAAATGGAGAAGACGGCTTACATCTGGCTACAAGTAAAGATGGTTTAAACTGGACTGCACTTAATAATAACGAATCTTTTTTAACCCCAGAAGTAGGAGAAGATAAATTGATGCGCGATCCATGCATTGTTAAAGGCGGCGATAATAAATTTCATATGGTATGGACTGTAAGTTGGAATGAAAAAGGTATTGGTTATGCCAACTCTACAGATTTAATTCATTGGTCTGAGCAAAAGTACATTCCGGTTATGCATCACGAACCAGATGCAAGAAACTGTTGGGCACCTGAGTTGTTTTATGATGATGACACCAATGAATATTTAATAAATTGGGCTACAACAATTCCGGGAAGGTTTCCCGAAACTGATTCTTTGGGAGATAGTGATTATAATCATAGAATGTACTACACAACTACAAAGGATTTTATCGATTTCAGCGCTACAAAAGTTTTATATGATAAGGGTTTTAATATAATAGATGCAACTATAATGAAAGATGATAAATCATATATTATGTTTTTAAAAGATGAATCATTACTCCCAAAAGCTGAAAAAAATATAAGGATTGCGACAAGCAATAACCTTACAGGTGATTATACACAAGCATCCAAACCCATAAGTATCAGTTGGGTGGAAGGGCCGACTGCCATCAAGAAAAATAATGAATGGATTGTTTATTTTGATATGTATACGAAACACAAAATGGGAGCTGTAGTATCTTCTGATTTAAAAAATTGGACAGATATTTCTGATAAAATTAACTTTCCTAAGGGAACCAGACATGGTACTGCTTTTAAAGTAAAAGAAAGTGTTTTAAACAACATCCTATCGATATATAGTAAATAGTTAAGAAAGTACTTTTAAAAGAATGTAGCTTGTTTCAATCTTTGTTTGTGTAATTATGATTAGATAACAAATATGATCTGTATACCAAATGCAACAAAACTTATGACCTTGAGGAGGTAAAGGAATATTACGAGTCCCATTGGAAAATATTAGGGAACAGGCCCAATGTACTAGTAATGAGTTTTTTAAAATACCAAAAAAACCGCCCTGACGATTCTGTTAGGGCGGTTTTTATTTTTACTCTTGCTAAAAATACCAAAGATTAATAACAATGGATTTGTCTGCAGACAATTTAAAAACCGATTTTTTGTAACTGGGAATGCCTTTGTGGTTGTTAGAGTTGCCAACACCTTCCTTGGGCATTCCAAACCAATTGGTCTTTAGTTCATCGTTATCGTCCTCATCATGAAATACCATTACGACATATTCACCTTTGGGGAGGTCTACCTCAATACCGGCTTTTCCGTTTTCAATAAAGGCCGTACCACTTTTTATAGCTCTTTTATGGTCACGGGGAAATCCTTCTTTGTCAGAATATACGGAATAGAGAATTTTCCCATCATCTGAAGTGGCTCCTTCAATTTTTACACTTAGGTGATGATTCTGCGAAAGTGCAAAACTTGTCATGAGCAATAAAAAAAGAAAAACTGTATACTTCATACTTAATGGTGATGTCCCAATTTAAGTAAACTATTTCACCATTTCGTAACTGCGCTTAATGAAGTTTGTAAGTTCCTCACCTTTCAATAGCCCTTTGGATAATCGTGCCAAATCCAGGGATTGGTTGATCAAACGTTCACGTTTCTTTGCTGTTTTAGTATTCAATATCTCACCAACCAATTCATGATTGGTATTTACAATAAGATTATACATCTCAGGCATGCCACCCATTCCGAACATTCCACCACCTCCACCGGTCTGCTGCATCTCTTTCATTCTACGCATGAACTCGGGCTCGGTGATAATGAAAGGTGAGGCTGCACTGTCCATAGCTTCTAACTGAATCGTATACCCTTTGTCAGTAATAACCTCTTCCAAACCAGTCTTGAGGCGGTCTTTTTCTTCATCAGACAGTTTAGAAATCTGGGTATCATCTTTTTTGATGAGGTTATCTAAATGGTCGGCATCAACACGGGCAAAAGAAAGATTTTCTTTTGATGTTTCATGTTTTTGCATTAGGTGTGAAATGATGGGGGAATCCATCAATAAAACCTCATAGCCTTTAGCTTTTGCCGCTTCAATATAACTGTGTTGCGCTTCTTTGTCAGAGGCATAAAGCACCACCAATTTATCGTCCTTATCGGTTTGGTTTCCCTTTAGATTTTCCTGTAATTCTTCAAAAGTGTAGAATTTGCCATCAACCGTTGGGTACAACGCAAATTTGTCAGCTTTTTCAAAGAATTTATCCTCAGAAAGCATTCCGTATTCAATAACGATTTTAATGTCATTCCATTTAGCCTCAAATTCTTCCCTATTGTTTTTGAATAAAGAGTTCAATTTGTCGGCAACCTTTCTAGTAATGTAGGATGATATTTTCTTAACCGAACCATCTGCCTGTAAATAGGAGCGTGATACATTCAACGGAATATCCGGCGAATCAATTACACCTCTTAACATGGTCAAGAATTCAGGTACGATGCCTTCAACATTATCGGTTACATATACTTGGTTTTGAAAAAGTTGAATTTTATCTTTTTGGATGTTAAGGTCATTACTCAATTTAGGGAAATATAGAATCCCTGTCAGGTTAAAAGGATAATCTACATTCAAATGAATATTGAACAAAGGCTCCTCAAACTGCATTGGGTAGAGTTCCCTATAAAAATTCTTATAATCCGCATCTTCAAGTTCTGATGGCTGTTTGGTCCATGCTGGGTTAGGATTGTTTATGATATTATCAACCTCTTGAGTTGGCGCGGGATCTTCTTCTTTAGCCCCTTCGGGTTTTGGAAGTGTTTCGGTTTTTGTTCCAAATTTAATGGGGATAGGCATGAATTTATTGTACTTGTTCAATAATTCGGTAATTCTGCCATCTTCCAGAAACTCGGTTGAATCTTCAGCAATATGAAGTATAATTTCAGTACCTCGACCTTCTTTTTTACTCTTTTTAATTGAGAATTTTGGCGAACCATCACAAGACCAGTGCACTGCAGGTTCGTCTTTATAACTCTTTGTAATGATATCAACCTTGTCGGCAACCATAAAGGATGAATAGAAACCTAGCCCAAAATGACCAATTATACCGGCATCTTTGTCGTCCTCTTTATATTTGTCCAAGAATTCTTCAGCTCCTGAAAAAGCTATCTCATTAATGTATTTTTTCACCTCTTCCTCTGTCATGCCCAGCCCTTGGTCGATAATGTGAAGTTTTTTGCCCTCTTTGTCCGCCCTTACTTCAATCATAGGGTTGCCATACTCGACTTTGGCCTCTCCTATAGAAGATAGGTGCTTTAGTTTTAATGTTGCATCGGTCGCGTTTGAAATAAGTTCACGAAGAAAAATTTCATGGTCACTGTAAAGAAACTTTTTTATTA
>CAZYQR010000231.1:0-4890 GCA_964649755.1 uncultured Maribacter sp.
TTTCGCATGATTTTGTTTTAGTCGGGTTCCAAAGATATAAAGAAACCCAAGCAACCGGTAACATTTACATTTTCTTTAACAAGCGGCAAAATTAGTTGTCACTATTTTCGGAAATATTGTTTTTGGCAATCAAAGCCACGCCTTTTTGAAGTAAAAGATTGTTGGGGTAGGTAACGAGTTCGCCATTGTCCTTTCTCAGGTACAAATGAAAGGCTTTTATATCCAAAATATCAGCTTCCTCTGGGAAATCACCATCCAAAATTCGGATTCTGTCCCCAATTTTAAAAGGGAATGAGAAAAATAGGATAATTCCGGCGGTAACATTGCTCAAAATAGACCAGGAAGCGAACATGGCCACCCCAATTATAGCAAAGACCGATGAGAATAAAATTCCGATTTCCTTGAAATTAACGCCCCAAATAAAAATCACCGCTCCAATACCTACCGCAAATAGGGCAATGGATATATATTTAATGATTAACCGCGTACGTGCTTGGTTTAGTTCACTGATTCTACCAATTCTACGAATCGCTTTAGTGCTGATAAATTTTAAAATCAACAATACAAGAAATGCTATCGCCGTGGCTATAATCTCTTGTTGGTTAATTGCAATAAATTCTTCCATAAATTATAAACCTAAAGTATCGCGTAAAGATATATCGTTATTTCTATTTTGTCTCCAGTAAGGCGTTTTTATCCTTTTGATTTTAGTGGCTTTCGAGGCCATTGTTTTAGCCCTATCACCAAAACCACTTTTAAAGGATTCTGACCAACTGTCTATAGAATATGGAAAAGCAGCGTCGAACTTGATTTCGAGCGTTCTATCGAGTGTTGGATAGGTTATTTTGTAGGTGTTCATGCCATCCATTTTAGTTAAAGTTATAATTGCATTATATGCTTTTAACTCCTTGTGGGCCATTCGAATATATTCTAAAGATGGAATCATTTTGAATTCCCCTATAGGTAAATCAAATGGATTGATTCTAATCCTGTTCCATATTTCATTTTCCAAAACATTCTTTTCCAATTTAAAATCTTTATCACCTTCACTTTCAAAATAGGAAAAGGACTTAATATTGAACTTTTCACGATTATTTATTTGGGCAAAGACTTGTCCACACCATTCTTGGGCAGAGAAAGCGACCTTCAAAGCTTGCTGGTTATCATGAACGGGATAAAAACTACTGCTCATTATCGAATAGGGATAAATACCTGTGAGGTATTTTTTGGTACTGTTTAACTTGAGAACAGGAATGTTTTCAGGATTACTTCGGTCAGCTTTTACTTGCTTATTTGCAGCGAATGGCTCGGTTACATAGATCAAAACAGATGTGCCCTCCCTTATCTCTCCATATCTTGCCTGTTCTAATTTGTATGATGTTATTTCCGCATTACCAGCATACCAGTATTCTTTGAAATCTATGGATAGTGGTTTTCTTGGATTAGGCTTTACAATGGTTTCATTACTTGCCGTATCCTCGTTGTTTTTGGCAGCTATCTCATTGCATGATTCAAAAGTCGCTATTATTGCTGCAAATAGCACAATTGATAATTCGAATTTTATCCACTTTTTCATTTGTTATTTTTGATAAAACTACTTAAAATCAATTAGCTTACAATACTCATTAACGTTTTGTAAACTAATTGTGTAGGAAGCCCTACAACATTGGTATAGGAGCCTTGGATTTCTTCAATGCCTATGAGTCCTATCCATTCTTGAATGCCATAACCGCCAGCTTTGTCAAAGGGTTTATATCTTTCTACATAGTGTTGAATTTCATCTTTGGCCAGTGCTTTGAATTTAACTCTTGTCGTATGATTTACTGTTTTTTGGAAGGTAATTGTCGTAAAAGAAACAGAGGTAATAACATCGTGCCAATCATTTGACAATTCTGTTAGCATTTCGCACGCTTCTTTTATGTCTGCTGGTTTGGCGAGTGACTTCCCCTTATACCAAACAACGGTATCAGAGGTGATCAATATATCCTTATTCACAAGAGAACCATCAAAAGCTGAAGCCTTTAGTTCGGCAAGATAGTCCGAGATTTCACTTCCTTTTAATGACGAAGGATATATTTCTTCAACTTGTTTAAGGCGTATTTCAAAATCAAGCCCCATATCCTCGAAGAACTGTTTTCTTCTAGGTGATCCGGAGGCTAGGATTATTTTGTAATCTTTTAACTTATCATTCCACATACTTAATCATTTCCGGTGCTAAAATTATCCATCCAATCACCCCTTACTTTTAAGACCTGTTCTATGACATCACGAACGCAGCCTTCACCACCATTTTTATGTGAAATATATTTACAAACCGCTTTTACTTCTTGAATAGCATCTTGCGGACAAGTAGGCAACGCAATCATGTGCATTGGTGGAATATCAGGCATGTCATCTCCCATATATAGGACATTTTCAGGGGCGATGTCATAAACATCTAAATACTCTGCTAAGGGTTCTTCCTTGTTATGGGCACCCATATAGAACGTAGTTACCCCAAGGCCCTTTAATCGTTCTTTTACACCCTCATTGGTGCCACCAGTAATTATACATACATTATATCCTTTCAAAATTGCTGTTTTAAGGGCATAACCATCCTTGACACTCATTTTACGCAATAGTTCCCCTTCGTTAGTAATAAGAACGGTACCGTCTGTAAAAACGCCATCCACGTCAAAAACAAAAGTTGTTATATCCTTTAAATATTGCTTATAACTTTTTTCCATAGGTTTTTCGGATTGATTTACTCAAAAGTGAATATATTTTTTTGTGTTTTTTATGTTTGAGTTGTGCCAAGTGCTTCTCAAGGGTACCCTTGTCATTTCGTCTGGCGGGTCCTGTTTGGGCATCCAAAGGGGGTAAATCCTGAATCTTGGCGGCAGTTTCATTGATTAAAGGAAACAACAATTCAAATGGTACATCATTTTGAGTGCAGATTTCTTGGGCTGTATGATAAATATGGTTGGTAAAATTATTTGCAAAAACTGCAGCCAAATGCAATGCCTTTCTTTGCTCGGAATCTATTTGAATTACTTTGTCTGAAATCGCTGAAGCCAATTCATACAACAGTTCGTAATCCAATTTATTTTCAGCTTCAATACAAATGGGGATTTCCTTGAAATTAACTTTTCTATTTGCACTAAAAGTCTGTAATGGATAAAAAACTCCACGTCTAGTTTCTTGCGATAGTGAGCTCATGGGTGCACTTCCCGAAGTATGGACCAATAATGCCTTTTGAAGATTCAATTTCTTTGAGACATCAACAATGGCATCATCCCTAACAGCAATGATATACACATCAGCCTTTTTAATTTCGGAGGCTTTCGAAGAAACGTTTACGCATCCTTTAAAATGTTCCAAAGTGCCCTTGTTTCGACCATAAACTTGGATGATTTCAATATCACTTTGAGCCATGAAAGCATCAAACAAATGTTTGGCCACATTACCAGTACCAACGATTACCATGCTAATCATACTGCGAAAATAGTGATATAATTAATCTTGTTGAAGAATATCAAAAAGTATCGCTAAAGTCTAGAGCGTATCAATGAACTCGTTTAAACTATTTATTTGGAACCGAAAATATCGGCTTTTACAGGTAAAAGAGAAAGTTTAAACGAGTTCAATAAAAAAAAGAACCGCATGAAAATACGGTTCTCTAATTTCCTTTTTCAATTATTTTTTAAGCGCAAGATACTTGTACTGAATGGCTGTGGTCATCACCGTTCGTAGATGTAAGCAATAGTGCAGTATTACTTTTTAAGGCCGTAAAGTTAGCAGCAGTCAAGCTTACATCATGATTATGGGGAGATGTTCCTTTAATGGTGTATGTTTTGGCTACCCCGGACTCCACATCAGCTTTAGAAACCGTTAAGGAGTGCCCATGATTACTGCCAATAGATATATCAGTACCATTAGCCAAACAATCTGCATTGGAATTTGGTATTGGTACCTCACCATCACCATTATCAGTGCTAGAACATCCTAAAATCGTGTAGATGGGTACAGCAATCAACATTGCCCCAACCGATTTTTGGATAAAAGTTTTTCTGTCCATAGATTGCATTTTTTAGTTAATATTCTTTTTGTATTTCATAAGCATTTCATTATTAGTGGAATAAAACACGAATTCCTTTCAAATAACTATCATAAAAAAGAGTATTTTTCTGTCTTATTGAGCAGACTTAAGTAGAATTCCAATAGAAATCGTAATCTCTGTAAAATACTGTATTTTTGCAGATTGCAAGTAACAGGTATTGTGTTCCTATGAAAGATTTGTTCAAGAAAATATTCTTCTCTAACCGATTAATGGCGGTTCTTTTTATTGTTTTTGCAACGGCCATGGCCTTTGGTACCTTCATTGAAAGTTGGTATAGTACCGAAACAGCGAGAATTTGGATTTATAATGCCACTTGGTTCGAAGTGATAATGGTATTCTTTGTAATCAATTTTATTGGTAATATTTCAAAATACAAATTACTTCGAAAAGAAAAGTGGCCCGTTTTGACTTTGCACCTTTCCTGGATATTGATTATCGCAGGCGCTTTCGTTACCCGTTATATTAGTTTTGAGGGAATGATGCCCATTCGTGAAGGTAATTCTGAAAAGGTCTTTTATTCCGATAAAACTTTTCTTATTACATATATTGATGGTGAGATAGATGGTGAGCCACGTAGAAAAACCTTGCAGGATGATTTAATCGTCACGCCGGAAGCATTAAAGTCGAACCTTCCGTGGCATAATGATTTTAATGGTCAGCCAATTACCATTTCGTATGTTGATTTCATAAAAGGAGCAAAAAAGGGTTTGGTGCCAGATGAAAATGGCAATGAATATCTTAAAATCGTTGAAGCTGGTGATGGTCAGCGTCATGAGCATTATCTGGAAAAT
>CAZYQR010000232.1:0-4888 GCA_964649755.1 uncultured Maribacter sp.
CTTGGCGATTGAAACCCTTTTTATCTATCTGAAATCTTCTCCCATAGAAATTCCAGTATGGATGGAAGCTATGGAAGATTTTATTTAAATCAATTTTTTTACAAATTCTGAGAAGCGGCTTTTATATTAACTTTAGTAAAAGAAGCTTTTAGACGTCACAAATTATAGAAATTGAATATTTCTTTTGTCACGTGTAAGCTATAATTCTATACTATGTAAAAGATACCAGAAGCGGTATTAATTCTTTACGAATTAGTAATTATAAAAAAAAACCTTCTGAAAAAAATCCACAATTGAATTAATGTATATTGCCTATCCCTCTAAAAATAAAAATATGAAGTATATTTTTAGTGTTTTATTCAGTTGTATTTTTTTTCAAGGATTCTCACAAAACTACTTTGATATTGTAAATTTAACCTATACCAATACACCTTCAAACGATTTTGAAATTTCTAACGCACAAACCACTGTTGAAGAATTAGCGTTAGAATTTGACTTTCCCATTATAATTAATGATAAAACAATTTTTCTTACAGGACTTTTTGCAAACAAAACAAAGGTGCGTTTAGATGCAAATATGCCCAGTTCTAATTTAAATGTTTTAGGATTAAATATAGGTGTTAATAAAACTTTTAATGATAAATGGTCGACAACATTTATGGCTTTTCCTAAAATAGCTTCGGATATAATTAAGCTTTCAAATGAGAATTTACAGCTAGCATTTTTATCATTGTTTACCAATAAAAAACGAGATGATTTAAAATACAGATATGGTTTGTATGCCAATACCGAAAAATACGGAGTACTTGTAGTACCTATATTTGGGTTGTATTATGTGAGTCCCAATAAGAAATTTGAAGCTGATTTGAACCTACCAATTATTGCTGATATTAACTATAGAATACGTGATAAGTTATGGCTTGGCATGCAGTTCGACGGATTAGGAACTACCTATAATTTAAATGAACAAAGCTATAGTGTTAATGGAGCTTATGTATCAAAGACATCGAACGAACTCGTAAGTTATTTAAGGTTTCAATTAAGTAAATCTGTATACTTAAACACGAAAATTGGTTATGCTATTAGTAGAAATTATGAAGTGTATGACGCTAATGATAAAATAGATTTAGCCTTGACTTCCTTTTATTTCGGAGATAATAGAACCCAACTAAATGAGCGCTTTAAAGATGGAGCAATATTTAAAGTAGAGTTATTTTATAGACTGCATTTTGATTAATATTAATCCAATAGTGATTCCACACACCATGCCTACACTAAAGTTTCTGCAGGCAAACCGGCAAGCAGGGTCGAGGTGCTCAGCACTGGCTAGTCGCATAAAAAGTGTTTATTCACAAGGTCTCTATTGTTTTTTAAAGGTATTCATGAACCTCAAATGAAGTTTGGCTATCGCCTAACCTCATTCTCCGGATTCATTACCTTTTTAGACGTTACAAATTATAGATATTGAGTATTTCTATACTATTGAGCAAGATGTAGCGTGGGCAATGAAGATTTAGTGCCAAATACGCCAGCACACCGACCCGCTCAAAAAATAACATAACCTGCCCGAATGAATTCGTTCAGGCGGGCGCAAGACATTATGGTTCAATTGTAAATGATGTTGTCAATCCGACGCAAAAATTTCTGGGTAATTTTTCAACACCAAATATAGCCCTTGAATGCCTCCCCTTATCACCCAAAATGTTTATAAACAGATCCGAGGCGCCATCTGCTACAATCGGTGCATCGTCCCAATTTTCACCTGACTGGAAATAGACATCCATATGATTTAATCCAACTATTTTATCAAAACCAATATATTCATTTATTTGTGCAAGAACATTTAAAGCAGATAGTTCCATGGCTTTATAGCCTTCTTCTGTTGATAATTCATTTCCTAATCTTCCACGATAAAAGTAGGCGCCATTTTTGATTGGAAATTGGATGGCAATATATGCTATGCTTCCTCTAATATTAACCGAAACATAGGAACCGCCTGGGGTTGATACTTCAGGCAGTTCTAGTTCAAATTTTAATAGATTTTCTATGGGATCCATGTATTGTATGTTAGAAATTCTATTTAATAATCCGTATATCCCTTTTCTCCTGGGGTATAAAAAGTATCAAAATCTGGAGTTGCCAAATCAGTATTATTCTGAAGTTTTTCTACTAAATTGGGATTGGATATAAACGGTCTACCTACATACACTAAATCCAAACCACTTTCCAAAATGGCTTCTGCCTTTTCCCGGGTATTAACATCCCCACCAGAAATCACAATTCCCTTAAAGTTATCCTTAATGACTTTTTTAATGTTTATGGTAAAATCAGGGGCTCCGAAAGCTACTCTTTGATCTACAATATGAATATATGCCAGCTTTAATTTCGATAACTCTTGTGATAAATAAATAAACGTACCTTCCAGATCTTCGTAGTGCGATTGCATATCATTGTATGCGCCGTAGGGTGAGACACGAATACCTACTTTATCTTTACCTATTTCATCAACTACTTTTTGAGCCGTTTCTAATATAAACCTGGTTCTGTTTTGAATGGAACCTCCATATTGGTCTTCTCTTTGATTGGATTTTGGATTTATGAATTGGTTCATTAAATATCCATTGGCCGCATGTAACTCTATACCGTCCATACCAGCTTCGTTTATTAATCTCTTAGCAGCTAATACATACTCATTTTGAGTTGTTCCTATTTCTTCCAACGTCATAGCCTTAGGTACTTCATGTGCAACCAATCCATTCTCAGTAAACATTTCACCAGCAGCATGGATCTGTGATGGCGCAAGTGTAATACTTCCTTCGGGCATGTTTTCTTTTGCCGTAATTCTACCGGTATGCATTAATTGAACAAATATTTTACCCCCTTCTGAATGAACTGCATCCGCAATTCTTTTCCAACCCTCAATTTGTTCATCAGAATATGCGCCTGGAATACGCGGATATCCTATACCATTAGGGGATGGCGAGGTGCCTTCGGTAATAATGAGCCCGGCACTTGCTCTTTGTTGGTAATACTTTGCCATCAATTGGTTTGGGACATTGTCAATGGCTCTGGATCGTGTTAAAGGTGCCATTACTATCTTGTTTTTTAGACTTAATTCGCCTAAGATCTGTGGTTCAAATAATTTCATTTTTGCTTTATTTATATTATTAGTTACCAAAAGTAACTATTATTAGTTTATAAAATATATTATTATATCTTTGTAGTCAAGAAAGTAGTAACCTAGAGGTAACTAATATGACACGAAAATTAATTGAGAATCCTAACGCCTGTCCAATTACACATTCTATGAATATTATTGGGAATAAATGGACCTCAATAATCATATACGTGTTGGCCGATCGAAAACTGAGGTTTGGAGAACTGGCCATTCGAATAGATAAAATCAGTAGAAAGGTACTTACTGACCAATTAAAGGAAATGGTGCTCAGGGGAATTGTGGTTAGAGAGGCTTATGCTGAAACTCCGCCCAGAGTGGAATATTCCTTAACAGAGAAAGGTGAAAAACTGTTACCCATATTAAACCAATTATGTGCATGGAGCAAAGACATTGAACTTGATTTGATCGATGAAAACATGTACTGATTATATTAACAGGAATGCTAAAATAGGGTAATCGCCTTCCTCCATATACTTTTATTCAAGGCTAGTTATTTCATAATTTGGAAAGTCCGTCTTGTTGGATGCCATTTTGGTGATCTCTAAAACTCAATCAACTGATCGCTGACCATCCCTTGCTTTAGGTCCACCTTGAATTCCTTTGGCTTTGCATCCAGCTTAAGTGGAAGAACCTTTACAGTATAAATTCCTGGATTCAAGTGAATACTTCTAGGATTGGTCGACTCAGAGGTGCCAGTTCGTTTACTGTATACCACCACGTCATTTTGGTAGATTGAAATTGTTGACTTCCATAGTTCGCTTTTGTGATTAACAGTAAGATGAAGAAGACCAGTTTTAAAGTCATGGACAACTTCTTGTTTGCTTTTGGAATCAACTATGATTTTATCGACAGTGAAAGTAGAATTCTGCCCATGAATTTTATGTGGCTTAAACAAGACGTTGTAAGTTCCGGGAGAGAGTAAATATTTTGATGGTTTTGATTCAGGCGAGTCTCCAGTTCGTCCTCCTGCTAAAAACTTTTTGCCATGATTGACATTTAAAACGCAATCCCAAAGTAGTCCATTGTTTTTCCCAACTACCGAAATTTCTCCATATTCATAATTATGCTCCACCTCAGTTGTGCTTCCTGGTACAATTTCTATTTTTTTAAATTCATGGTTGATGTTTTCACCTTGAATTTTCATTGGAGACAACTTAATGGTATACATGCCGGGTGTTAATTCTTTAATCATCGGATTGCTGTCTGATGATATGTAAGTCCTTCCTTTCGCCGCAGTTTGCCTTTCCCCTTCTTTAAATATATTAACGACACAATCCCAAAGTTCTCCATTTCCAGTAGTGAGGATTGACAATTTTCCTGCGGTAAAATCAATTTCGATTTCTTTTAATTCTTCTGCCGTTATGATTACGTTTTTTTTAGTAATTGCTTCAGCGTCAGTTCCAAGTGGTGCTGCTTGTATATCATAGGTCCCTGGGGATATACTGAACAAAGCCGGATTAGACTTTTCACCTGTATAAGTGCGGCGAGAAGTGAAATAATTGGTTTCTCCAGACTTAAAAATTTTAATTAATCCATCGTGGTTACGGCCATTTTTTGTCAATTTAACACTTAAGGTTGGAGTCGCATTTTCTACTGTTGCTGCAGTGGTCTTCTCCAAGGCTTCACTTAACTGTGCACCGTTCTCCGCGTCTAGATACATGCCATTACCTTCTTTTGCAGCACACTCCAAAGCCAGCTTGTCAGAATCAC
>CAZYQR010000233.1:0-4871 GCA_964649755.1 uncultured Maribacter sp.
AAACAGACACCCACATATTTATGGGGATGTCAAAGTGAAAGATGAGGAAGAGGTAAAACAAAATTGGGAAAATATTAAGCTGAAAGAGGGTAAAAAAAGCGTTTTGGAAGGAGTGCCCAACGGATTACCTGCTTTGGTCAAGGCAAATCGTATTCAGGATAAGGTATCAGGCGTTGGCTTTGACTGGGAAAAGCCCGAACAGGTTTTTGAGAAAGTGCAAGAAGAACTTGCAGAATTACAGGAAGAAATTAAAGTAGGCAATCCAAGTAAAATGGAAGCTGAATTTGGGGATGTACTTTTTTCCATGATCAATTATGCCCGTTTTCTGAATGTTAATCCTGAAAATGCCTTGGAGCGAACCAATAAGAAATTCATAAACCGATTTCAATATTTAGAATCAAAAGCAAAAGAAACCGGTAGGGCATTAAAGGACATGACCCTTGGTGAAATGGATGTGTATTGGGAAGAGGCCAAATCAATATAGTCCAAAGCTACCCAAATGAATTCTAGAACTTTATTTTATTAATACATGCAATATAGCGGAAGAAGTTATCTTTGCTTCCGTTAAATCATCCAACCTTGTTCAAGCAATACACCAAAGAATTCAAATACAACATCAGGTTATCGGTCCCGGTAATATTGGGCATGCTTGGGCACACTTTTGTTGCTTTCGCTGATAATATTATGGTGGGACAATTGGGAACTGCTGAACTTGCGGCTGTTTCTTTGGGTAACAGCTTTGTTTTTATTGCTATGTCTTTGGGGATTGGTTTTTCTACTGCCATAACACCTTTGGTTGCTGAGGCAGATGGTGCTGGCAATAAGGCCGATGGTAAAAGTGCACTAAAGCATGGGTTGGTATTGTGTACTGTTTTGGGTTTGTCACTTTTTGGGATTATCCTTTTACTAAAACCGATAATGTACCTCATGAAGCAACCGCCTGAGGTTGTTGAGTTAGCGATGCCTTACCTTGATTTAGTGGCATTTTCATTGGTTCCTTTGATTATTTTTCAGGCATTCAAACAATTTTCAGAAGGCTTGTCCCAAACCAAATACCCTATGTACGCCACAATTATTGCCAATGTGGTGAATATTGTTTTGAACTATTTATTGATTTTCGGTTCCTTAGGATTCCCGAAAATGGGAATCGTTGGTGCAGCAATAGGAACATTGACCGCCCGCTTTATTATGGTTGTCTATATCTGGTTTTTACTTAGAGGGAAAAAGAAATTCCATGATTATGTTACCGGTTTTAATTTCAAATTGATTGAAAAAAAGGTCATGCGCAAGATTATAAGTCTTGGATTTCCATCGGCTTTGCAAATGTTCTTTGAAGTAGCCATTTTTACTGCAGCCATTTGGATAAGTGGTGTCTTAGGAAAAAATGCACAGGCAGCCAACCAAATCGCATTGAACTTAAGTAGCATGACCTTCATGTTCGGAATGGGTCTGGGTGTTGCAGCCATGATTAGGGTTGGTAACCAAAAAGGCTTATTGAATTTTAAGGAGTTAAGACGCATTGCGCAATCAATATTCTTTCTAACCTTACTTGTTGAAATTGTATTCGCTATTTTATTTTTATGGGGTAGGGATTGGTTCCCAACCATATATTTGGATGTAAATGATACTAAGAATATGGCAGATAATACCGAAGTGATTTTCCTTGCGGGTCAATTACTATTGGTTGCTGCATTTTTTCAAATATCTGACGGAATTCAAGTGGTAGTTTTGGGCGCATTAAGAGGGTTACAAGATGTGAAAATACCGACCTTAATTACATTTATAGCCTATTGGTTAATAGGTTTCCCAATATCGTATTATTTGGGCTTGTATACCGATTTAGGAAGCGTAGGAATTTGGATTGGACTGCTTACAGGATTGACCGCATCTGCTATTATGTTGTATATTCGATTTAATTACTTGACTAAAAAATTAATTACTGGTTAATTTAGAAAGCTGCAATGAAACTACCAAAATTCATATTAGGGGATAACACCGATTTACCCTCTGCCATATTTGTGATACACACTGAATATCCGCGATTCATCATTAATTTGGAAGATGATGAGGTTGAATGGTTAGAGGATTTCACCAAGGAAGATGAAAAGGACTTGGAATCTGAAACTCAAAGCCTTATAGAACAAGCTACGGCTTTTTATGATAGGGAAGTAGCCCGTTACGAAGACTGATCAACATGTTCGAAGAACTTATACAACTTGATAAAGAATTGTTTCTTTTTCTCAATAGTTTGGGAAACTCCAATTGGGATGGGTTTTGGCTGTTTGCAACCAATAAATTAACTTCTATTCCATTATATTTTATTTTACTGGTTCTTACTTATCTACAATTGGGTTTAAGAAAGACACTTGTTGTACTATTGACAGTTGCTATTTTAATCCTGGTTACAGACCAATTGGCCAATTTCTTTAAATACGGAGTGCAAAGATTACGACCCTGCTATGATGAAGATGTAAGCACTTATATGCGCTTGGTTAAGAACTCTTGTGGAGGAAGATTCGGTTATTTTTCTGCACATGCCGCAAATTCATTCGCCATTGCCTCTTTTCTCACTTTTTTATTGAAACCCAAATTTAAGCGCATGGGTTTGCTGTTGTTATTTTGGGCAAGCATCGTTGCATATAGCAGAATTTATATTGGTGTTCATTTTCCATTGGATGTATTGACAGGATCGGTCATTGGTTTGGGAATGAGCTGGCTGTTTGCAAAGTTGTATATATTTGCACTTCACAAATTCCAGCTATGATTTCAAACTCCAGGTATTGGTTTTTGTTGCTTCTGATTGTTTTGGCGTACATCGCCGGAATGTTCGTTACACTTTTCGAAAATGATTCCGCGCAGTTTGCTGTAATGGCCATGAGAATGGTTCAAGAGAATGATTTTCTTAGCCTTTTTAAAGGACCTGAAGAGTATTTGGATAAGCCACACATGCATTATTGGTTGGCTGCACTGTCCTATAAGATTTTCGGAATACACGATTGGGCCTATCGTATTCCAGGTATACTGGCAACTTTATTGGGCGCTTATAGTTGTTTTGGCTTGGGTAGACTGTTGTATAACAAAAATGTGGGCAAACTTGCTGCGCTTATTTTTATGACAAGCCAGACCATTGTTTTGGGTGCTATTGATGTACGAACCGATGCAGTATTGACAGGTTTTGCCATTTTTGCCATATGGCATTTAGTAGCTTATATAGAGAAAAATTCTCTATTGCATATCATACTTGGTTCTTTAGGAGCAGGAATAGCTTTTTCAACCAAAGGACAAATTGCGCTTTTGGTTGTTGGCTTGCCCATACTTTGTCATTTGGCGTATACCCGCAAATGGAAAATGTTCCTCAATTGGAGAGTGCTAATCGGACTATTGGTCTTTGCCATTGTTATTACCCCTATGCTCTATGCCTACTATCATCAGTTTGATCTACATCCGGAAAAAATAATACGTGGCAAAGGCAATAGGAGTGGTGTCTTTTTTATTTTTTGGGAACAGAGTTTTGAGAGACTGAGTGGTGAAGGTGTTGGTAAGAATAGTAGTGACTATTTTTTCTTTTTCCATACATTTTTATGGGTTTTTCTTCCATGGACGGTTGTAGGTCTTGTTGCCTATTGGAAAAAAGCCAAAGAGATGGTAAGTTCTAAATTCAGGTACAATCCAAAGAGTGAATTTTTGACTTTAGGTGGAATTACCTTAATATTCATCATCATCAGTTTTGCACAGTTTAAACTACCGCATTACTTGAACATTGTAATGCCTTTATTCGCTGTTCTAACCGCTGCTTTTTTATATAATTTGTATATGGAGGGAAGTCAAAGATTAAAGAAAATATTGTTAGGTTTCCAGTATTTTATTCTAGCTCTTGTGTTCGTTGCTTCGGTACTGATTTGCTTTTTTGTGTTTAAGTCCGACACCTATTATAATTATATCTGGAAGGTTGCACTCTGTATTTTCATTGTGTATTATTGTCTTAAGCGTGAAGATTATTATTTTAGGATTATTACCTTGGGAGCGCTTAGTTCAGTTCTTTTAAACAGTGTTTTAAACACACACTTTTATCCATCCTTATTGGAGTATCAAGGAGGTTCGGCAATGGCAAAGACCATTCAAAAGAACAATATTTCTACGGACAATATTTATAAGATTTCCGAAAACCATACATGGGCTTTGGATTTTTACAATCAAAAACCTGTGAAAATTGCATCAATAAATAAATTGGAAGGCAAAAAGAATATTTGGGTCTATGCCAATGATAAGGAATTGGCAGCACTAAAGCAATCCGGTTTTGATTGGAATAAACAATTGACAGAAAAGCAATTCAGGATTACGCGTTTGCAAGCTAAGTTTCTAAATCCAAATACTCGTAAAAAGGTAGTGAACAAGATGCATTTGGTGCATATTTATTGAATAATGGTCTTCAGGGCTATTTTCTTAAAGTGAAAGAATAACCCAAATAAAGATACCAGCGCGGTAATTAAAAAGAATACCATACTTATACTAATAGATGTATTCTCATCCAATGCCAATAGTGTCGCCCCATAAAAGAAAGTCACTTCCCGACTACCTATTCCTCCAATGGTAAGAGGTAGTACGGAAACAATAGAGGAAACAAGAAAAATCAAGAGATAGGCAATTAGGTCAATATCAATTGATAAAGCCTGTAAAATAAATACTACGCATATCAATTGCGCCAATTGGACCATAGCAGATAGTGTAAATGACTGCCAGAAAACCGATAATACAAAATTGAAAAACCTTTTATTCAAATACCAATAAACCAATACAGATAAAATACCCAATGCAACAATTTCAGTTCTTCTAAGATTGGTTAAATATGCACCATTATTCAACGATTTGCC
>CAZYQR010000234.1:0-4867 GCA_964649755.1 uncultured Maribacter sp.
TATATAAGAAATAGCTTGACCAACTGTTGCAATGTTTTCAGCTTGATCATCTGGGATTTGAATATCAAATTCCTTTTCGAATTCCATGATTAACTCAACAGTATCCAAAGAATCTGCCCCTAAATCGTTAGTAAAGCTAGCTTCCGTTACTACTTCGTTTTCATCAACTCCTAACTTATCAACGATGATAGCTTTAACTCTTGATGCAATGTCTGACATAATAATATTTGTTTTAAAAAATTAAATTGTTGGCAAAAATAAAAAACTTTGGTTTAATAACACCATTTGTCGTTAAAATGTCTGGTAATTTAAGAAATTTAAATGCAAGAGTGTTAATTTAGCCCAAAATAATTCTTCTTCGGTAACGCTTATCTATTAAATGAAAAATATTGTTCTTTTTGCCTCTGGTTCTGGATCTAATGTTGAAAACATAGTACAGTATTTTCAGGATAAGCCAAACGTTACTATAGCCAGTGTACTATCTAACAAAAGGGATGCCAAAGTTTTAGAACGATGCAATAGATTGAATGTCAGTTCTTTATGTTTTAATAAAATTGCTTTTCAAGAAACAGATTGCGTTCTTGACATTCTTAAGGCCACAAATCCAGATTTAATTGTCCTTGCTGGATTTTTATGGAAAATTCCCGAGAAAATCATTAAGGCTTTTCCAAACAAGATAATCAATATTCACCCTGCCCTCTTACCTAAATATGGGGGCAAAGGAATGTACGGCAGTAAGGTTCACAAAGCGGTAAAGGAAAATTCTGATATCGAATCTGGAATAACAATTCATTACGTGAACGAGAATTATGACGAAGGCGCTATTATTCATCAAGCCAAAACCAAAATACTTCCTGCAGATGAAGTTGATGACATTTCGGCCAAAGTACATGCTTTGGAATATGAGCATTTTCCTAAAATAATAGAACAATTGTTATTAGCCCAATAATGGCAAAAAAGCCGAAATTTTATGTAGTTTGGAAAGGTAAAAGACCCGGAGTTTATACCACTTGGGACGATTGTAAAGCGGCCATTAACGGCTACAAGGGAGCGCAATACAAATCTTTTGCAACCTTCGAAATTGCCAAGAAAGCATATAACTCAAACTATGAGGAATATAAAGGTAGTAAGAACGCCGCTCCTAGCTTATCACCTGAGCAATTGCTGAAAATTGGAGAGCCTAACAATCATTCCATCTCGGTTGACGCAGCATCTAGCGGTAATCCTGGGGTTATGGAATATCAAGGAGTTGATACAAAAACGGGTAAAAAGCTATTTAAACAAGGACCTTTTAAAGAAGGAACCAATAACATTGGTGAATTTTTGGCCATAGTACACGGACTTGCATTTTTAAAACAGCATAAAAGTGACCGTATTATTTATACCGATTCTAGAACGGCAATGAGTTGGGTTCGTAAAAAGACATGCAATACCAAATTGGCAGAAACTCCTAAGAATAAGGCCTTATTCGATTTGATTCGTCGTGCCTTAATATGGTTGAAAACCAATTCATACAATACACCAATAGTTAAATGGGAAACCAAAGCATGGGGAGAAATTCCTGCTGATTTTGGCAGAAAATAATACGCATTACGATTTTTTGGAATAAGGGAAGTTCAGCTATGGATTTTAGCCTTTCATTAATGTATATTTGCAACAAAAATCTGATATAATGGGTAAATTATTGATTGTAGGTACAGTCGCTTTTGATGCTATCGAAACTCCTTTCGGTAAAACGGACAAGATTTTGGGAGGTGCTGCGACCTTTATTGGCTTGGCGGCTTCCCAATTTGAGGTGCAATCGGCAATAGTTTCTGTAGTTGGTGATGATTTTCCCCAAGAATATATTGATCTACTTAAAAATAAAAATATTGATACTTCATCTTTGGAAGTTGTTAAAGGCGGCAAGACTTTCTTTTGGAAAGGTAAATACCACAATGATCTGAATTCTAGGGATACTTTGGTAACCGAACTGAATACCCTCGCTGATTTCAATCCGGTAGTGCCTAGTAATTTCAAGGATGCCGATGTGGTCATGTTAGGAAACCTGCACCCAAGCATCCAAATGAGTGTCATCAATCAAATGGAAAAAAGACCAAAATTGATTGTTCTAGATACCATGAATTTTTGGATGGACAATACCTTGGCAGAATTGATCGAGGTAATAAAACAAACCGATATCATTACTATTAATGATGAAGAGGCCAGGCAGTTGACCAATGAATATTCACTGGTAAAAGCCGCAGAGAAAATCCAGAAAATGGGGCCTAAATATGTGGTAATTAAAAAAGGAGAGCATGGTGCCCTATTATTCAATGAAGAGAATATATTCTTTGCGCCCGCCCTACCTTTAGAAGAAGTTTTTGATCCTACTGGCGCAGGCGATACGTTCGCTGGTGGATTTGCTGGATATTTAACAGCAACAGAAAATACATCGTTCAACAATATAAAAAATGCAGTAATACATGGTTCTAACTTGGCATCTTTCTGCGTGGAACGTTTTGGAACACAAAGAATGAAAGATTTGGGCAGGGACGAAGTCAATAAGAGATTGCATCAATTTAAAGCTTTGACCCAATTTGATATTGAATTACAATAATGACGCGCCCTGACTAAATTATCAGGGCTTTTTTAATCTATATAATCAATGAGCGACGCGATTAAACATGAATGTGGGATTTCAGTGATACGTTTACTTAAACCGCTGGAATATTATAAAGAGAAATACGGTACAGCATTATACGGGGTTAATAAAATGTACCTCATGATGGAAAAGCAGCATAATCGCGGTCAGGATGGTGCAGGCTTTGCAAGCATAAAATTAGATATGAATGCTGGGGAACGCTATATGAGTAGGGTGCGATCAATTCAGAAACAACCCATCCAAGATATTTTTGACCAAATCAATGAGCGTGTCAATACTGCTTTTATTGAGCATCCTGAATACAAGGATGATGTTGCAGCCCAGAAAAAAAACATTCCTTATATAGGCGAAGTACTTTTGGGCCATGTTCGTTATGGTACTTTTGGCAAGAACAGCATCGAAAGTGTACATCCTTTTCTAAGACAAAATAATTGGATGCACCGTAATTTAATAGTTGCAGGTAATTTCAACATGACCAATGTACACGAACTTTTTGACAATTTAGTGCAACTTGGGCAGCATCCTAAAGAAATGGCAGACACCGTCACCGTTATGGAAAAGATCGGTCATTTTTTAGATGATGCCGTAGCCAAATTATATAAACAAATTAAAAAGGAGGGGTATAACAAATTAGAGACTTCCCCTTTGATCGCTGAGCGATTAAATTTGAAGAAAATTCTAAGAAGAGCTGCCAAAAATTTTGATGGTGGTTACACTATGGCTGGAATGTTGGGCCATGGTGATGCCTTTGTCCTGAGAGATCCTTCGGGAATAAGACCAGCTTATTTTTATAAAGATGACGAAATTGTTGTCGTAGCTTCAGAAAGGCCAGCAATACAAACTGTGTTCAATGTTCCTTTTGAAGAAGTTAAAGAGCTTGACCCTGGAAGTGCTATTATCATTAAAAAAGATGGTAGTTCATCTATACAAGAAGTTTTGGAGCCCAAAGAAAGAAAAGCCTGTTCTTTTGAACGTATTTATTTTTCTAGAGGAAGTGATAAAGAAATTTACCAAGAACGTAAGGAATTAGGCAAACTTCTTTTCCCTCAGATCTTGGAAGCCATTGACCACAATATTAAAAAGACGGTTTTTTCATACATACCCAATACCGCCGAGACTTCATTCTTTGGTATGGTCAAAGAGGCCCAGAATTATTTGAATAAAAAGAAGGAAGAGCAAATTCTAGCAATAGGAACTAAAATTACAAGAGAAGAACTTCACGATATACTTGAGGTGAGACCTAGAATCGAAAAGGTGGCCATAAAAGATGCTAAACTTAGGACCTTTATTACCCAAGATAGCAGTAGGGACGATTTGGTAGCCCATGTTTACGATATTTCCTATGGTTCTGTAGATAAGGACGATAACTTGGTTATCATCGATGATAGTATTGTAAGGGGAACGACACTTAAAAAGAGTATCCTCAGAATTTTGGATAGATTATACCCAAAAAAAATTATAGTTGTTTCGTCTGCCCCACAAATTAGATACCCTGATTGTTATGGGATCGATATGGCCAAATTGGAAGACTTTGCGGCCTTTAGGGCAGCCTTAGCGCTACATAAAGACCATAATACTCTGGATGTAGTAGAAAAGATCTATCATAAATGTGTGGAACAAGTTAACTCCCATGACGACAAAGTCATAAACTATGTCAAAGATTTTTATGCTCCTTTTACCGCTCACCAAATTTCTGACAAAATTGGTGAGCTTCTAAGTCCAAAAGATATTAAGGCCGAGGTGAAGATTATTTACCAAACCATTGAAAGTCTTCATGAAGCCTGCCCAAAAAACTTAGGTGATTGGTACTTTACCGGTAATTACCCTACACCAGGAGGGAATAGAGTGGTAAATAGAGCATTTATCAACTTTTTTGAAGGAAAGAACCAAAGGGCCTATTAATTCTACTATCGATGAAATGCATAATATTATGTATTTCATCGATAATATTCGCATTTTATCGGGTTTTTAGCCTATAAGGAAGCATGCCCACCTACTTTAGACTTGCCATAGCATAAGTAGGTTAAGTTCATGGTAAGATTTGGGGCAAAAAAGGTGGAGACTTCTCCACCTTTTTTATTTTATATTCTTTGACAATCCTTGAATAAATTTCGGTGTTATAGAATTTCTTAGACTGGATCACACTTTAACTAAGTATATGGGTTTTTATCTAAAACCTTTTTTCTGTTTTAATTAATGCCCTATGTTTGGAGGACCATAGCA
>CAZYQR010000235.1:0-4852 GCA_964649755.1 uncultured Maribacter sp.
CCATTAAAAGTCAAGTGGGCGCTATCGGCTGTTTCCAAACAGATCAAATTTGGAAAATACGATGGTGCAGTTGTAAATGTAGGGGAACCTATAAATAGTAAAATGGATGACTTTACATTCATATTTAATGAAGAATCGCGTAAAGGATATTTTGCTTCTAACCGGACAGAAGGAATGGGGTCGGATGATATTTACGGTTTTATTGAGCATACCCCATTAAAACTCGATTGTATTCAAGAAGTTTCTGGTACGGTAAGGGATAAAATATCAAACGAAGTTTTAGTCGGTGCAACAGTTAAAGTCATTGATGAAGACAATAATGAAATCCTAACTACGGTAACAGATTCTGAGGGTAGATATAGTCTTTCATTGGATTGCAACAAAGGTAATTTCGTAAGAGCTTTGATGCAAGGTTATGTGCCTTCTGAGGAATATTTGGGAAAGTCTGATGGCAAACCAAACATAATCGATTTCTATTTAGAACGGGATATGGTAACTGCAGGTTTTGGTGATGATTTGGCAAAATTATTGCAATTAAGCACCATATATTTTGACTTTGATAAGTACAATATTCGTAAAGACTCCGAAATTGAAGTGCAAAAGGTAATTGCGGCTATGGAAAAATACCCTAGCCTTAAAATTAAGGTAAACTCACACACAGATAGTAGAGGTCCGGATGCATATAATCTATGGCTGTCTCAAAAAAGAGCGGAATCGACCGTAAGTTATATGATTTCTAAGGGTATAACTAAAGATAGACTTAAGGGAGAAGGTTTTGGGGAGATAAGATTAATAAACCAGTGTGCGAATGGGGTAAGATGTTCGGCTAAGGAACACGCATTTAATCGAAGATCTGAATTTATTATTTTGGAATAATATAACACTATTGTATATATACTGAGAGCACCTATTTTAATGGGTGCTCTCTTAGTTTTGGCCTTCTGGTAATATCTAATTTTATTGGGTTTGTCCATGAAATGCACTCTTCATATGGTAAGAAACACCAAGATTCATTCAGTTCACTTCTTAAATCCCTTGTTATACAACATTTGTTGCGGTAAGAATTGCATTCACGGTATTTTTATAAAAATTCTACTGCTAGAATGCGCATGCAATTATTTAGAAAGAACTTTTTATTTCTTTTTCTTATGCTTTTGGGGTATATGGGAATGGCCCAGGATACCTATTTGGATAACTTTAGCTCTGTTTCCTACTCTAATAACAATGGTACCCAAAATTTTTCCGGAAATTGGAACGAGATTAATGATAATAATAGTCCTAATAATGGGAGAATCCGGATTACTGGTAATGAATTACGATTTGAAGATATTTCACGTAACAATCGAAGAATTGAAAGATCCGCAGATTTAACTGGTGCCGCCAGTGCTTTATTATCCTTGGATTGGAGGACTTCGGGGCTTGATGGTTCAGGGACTGTCAATAGTGAACAATTAGACCTTCAGGTTTCATCCGACGGAATTAGTTTTACAACTATTGGAATCTTTGCAGGCTCACAAAGTGGATCTTTTAGCCAAGATATTTCAGCCTATATTTCTGCAAATACAACTATTAGATTGATAAACGTGAGTACATGGCAATTTGGAGATTGGGAAAGTGGGGAATATGTATATATAGATGATGTTCAAATTTCGGCTGTTTTTAGTCCGCTGATAAATATTGATGATGTTTCGGTTAATGAAAATGCTGGAACCGCAACATTTACAGCAACACATGCAGGATTAAATACTTCTGGTGCCTTTACCGTAAACTATCAAACGGTAAACGGCACAGCATTGGCGGGCACACATTACACATCAAGTACGGGTACACTTAGTTTTAATGGCACCGTTGGCGATACCGAACTAATAACTGTCCCTATTATAGATAATAGTCTATTTGACGGTGATAAAGCCTTTACCGTCGAATTTACATCGGTTTCCGATGTTTCTGTGGATATTTCCGATACGGCAACAGGCACAATTGTAGACGATGAAGTTGTTTTAGCAAATACACCTTTGGCTTTATTCGAAGAGTTGGATGGGTATATGGATTATACATCAACAGGTGGAACATTGAGGACCTCGCCGAATACAGGTAATCCTTGTGCAATTACCACTAGTTCATCAAATACGCTATCCTCTCCTATACCTGCTGCAGGAACAATTGAAAAAGCAATTTTATACTGGGCACATTCCGGGGCAGCAATGGATACCCAGATAACTTTTGAAGGTACTACGATCAATGCTGAGCTTGTATATATGACAACGCTTACTACGCGTACTTTTCACGGGTATTATGCAGATGTTACTGGTCTTATTTCAGGAATTGGTAATCCTTCTACCAATGTTTATGATTTTTCAGGGCTTACAGTAGACACCTCCAGTACTTATTGTAATTCAGCAACAGTATTGGGTGGGTGGTCTTTAATGATTTTTTATGCCGATACGAGTCTGCCTGCATCAACAATAAACCTGTATCAGGGTTTTGATGGTAATAGCAATTCCTCATCCACATTTACATTAAGTGGATTTTACGCAATAGGTTCAACAGGATCAAAAACAACGGCACTTTCTTGGGAAGGTGACCAGACTTTGGCGAACAATGAATCATTACTATTTACCACACCATCATCAGGGACGAATAAGTTAGTAGGCGACGGGGATAATAATGGTACAACAGTGAATAATCCATTTAATTCCACAAATTTTGATAATACGGTACTTCCATTCGTAAATAATACCATTACCTATGGAGTTGATCTAGATACTTATGATGTGTCCCCTTTTATTTTACCAGGAGAAACGAGTGCAACTACGCAGGTTAATGTAGGTCAGGATTTTGTAATTATGAATGCTGTGGTATTAAAAGTACCCTCGAACTTAGTTACTGGGCGAGTGTTTGAAGATGTGAATTATGGTGGAGGTGTAGGTAGAAATTATGCCAGTGCCTCAGGAGTAGGGCTTTCTGGTGCTACTGTAGAACTCTATAATACTGTAGGAACCTTGATAGATACCCAAACAACGGATGCAGCAGGAATTTATGTATTCGCTGGGATGATAAACGGTACATATAGCATACGTGTAGTTAGCAGCAGTATAAATTCTTCAAGACCTGGTGGAAGTAGCTGTACAGGTTGTATGCCTATTCAAACTTTTAAAACCGAATATATTGCGAGTACTTTAGTGGAACGGCCCAATGAAGTAGGGGGCGCCGATCCTTCCGCAACAGATACTGGTACCGGGGTATTAACAGGTGCACAAACAATTGGGGCGGCAACTATTTTCAATGAAGGTGTTGCAGGGCTTGATTTTGGATTCAATTTTAATACCATTGTAAATACCAATGAAGATGGCCAAGGCTCCTTGGAACAGTTTATCGTGAATTCCAATGAAATAGGGGAAACAGGCCTGGATATAGAAGCCAACGCCATTTTTGATCCGGCAGCAGCTGATGATACTTCAGTGTTTATGATACCTTCAACCGCAGATCCTTTAGGCCGTACGGCGGATGCAAATTATGCAAGTGGCATATTTGATATTACGATTTCAAACGGTAATCCTTTAACAGATATAACAGGCTCGACCACTATAATTGATGGTAGGACCCAAACAGCATACTCCGGTGATACCAATTTGGGAACAATAGGATCTGGTGGTACTTCTGTGGGTATTTCCGGTACGGTACTACCAGATTATGATTTACCCGAAATTCAAGTAAATCGAAGCAATGGCGATGTGATTAAAACACAGGGCGATAATGTTGAAATTCGAAATATAGCCGTTCACGGAAACAATAATTCAGCAATTCGAGTAGAAGGAGGCTCTATTACAATTACGAACGCGCTTATCGGCGTAACTGCACAAGGTATTAGTGGAGGTAATAAAGATTATGGGATAGAAATTATTGGAGGAGATGCTTTGATAGATGGAAATTATATTGCTACCAATACAACTGCGGGAATCCTGATCAATGGGGGTACAACTACTATTATACAAAACAATCATGTTACTACAAATGGGGGTTCTTCTTGCGGTGATAACATTACCATACAGAGTGGTTCAGGAATCATAATTCAACAAAATTTAATAGAGAATGCAGCTTCCTTAGGGATAGATGGCGATGGTGCTAGCGGAGACATAACTATCACCGAAAGTACCATAACCGGTTCTGGACAGGATGGCGGGAACTGCAGTGGTAACATTGAAAATGCAGGTATTCTTTTAGATGGTGATAACTCAACTATTTCAGGTAATATTATTGCCACTAATGGAGGTCCAGGTATAGTACTTGCGGGGGGGAATACCTCAGGAAACCTTATTTCCCAAAATTCTATCTATTCCAACGGCACAACTGCTGATGCCTTAGGAATTGATTTAGATTCAAGTGACAAGGTAGGGGATGGTGTTACGCTAAATGATAATGGCGATGGCGATAATGGACCCAACGGGGGTCTCAATTTCCCTATTATTACGGTTGCATTTGTAACGGGTAGCAATTTAGTTGTTAAAGGCTGGGCAAGACCAGGAGCGACAATGGAATTCTTTTTGACCGATGTAAATGAGGGCACGGCAACATTAGGCGACAACGAATTAGGTTTGTCTACTGATTACGGAGAGGGCCAAACGTACATTGGTACTGCGTTAGAAGGCAGTGGATCTGATTTGGCAGCCGGAACCTCTTCCTATACCGATGTCGATGGAAACACCGATAATACCAATCTGTTTGAGTTTAGTATTCCTGTAGTTTCGGGAATATCAATTGGAGATTATATTACCGCAACAGCGACTATTTCCAATGCTACTTCTGAATTTTCTCCTTTTAGCATTTTAAAGGTTAGAACTATAATTACCAA
>CAZYQR010000236.1:0-4839 GCA_964649755.1 uncultured Maribacter sp.
AACCGATTTGGAAGAGGAAACAATTTCAGAAGTTGTGCGTATACTAAAAGAAGAATTAGAAGATTAGCTATATATTAGCAGCAGTTTAT
The DNA here is from genome assembly GCA_964649755.1 of uncultured Maribacter sp. Taxonomy (GTDB): domain Bacteria; phylum Bacteroidota; class Bacteroidia; order Flavobacteriales; family Flavobacteriaceae; genus Maribacter_A. The sequence continues at coordinate 90 of CAZYQR010000236.1, forward strand.
TGAATTAGGAATTAGTATTTATGGCAGATAATGCAACAATAAGGCTCAATAAAGTCCTGAGGGAACTCAATATCTCTTTGGACAGGGCGGTTGATTTTCTCAAGTCAGAAGGACATGACATTGAGGCAAGACCCACCACGAAAATATCTGAGGTAGTGCATCAAGTACTCTTGGATGAGTTCCAGACGGATATGAGCAAGAAAGTTGCCTCCAAGGAAGTTGGTGAAGAAAAGCGCAAGGAGAAAGAAGCTATAAGATTGCAGTTGGAGCAAGAGCAGGAGGAGCGCAGATTAGCTCGTGAGAAAAGAGCTGAATCCACAGAACGTATTATAAAGGCGAAGGCTGAACTGGCAGGCCCTAAAACTGTGGGTAAGATTGATCTGGAGCCAAAGAAAAAGCCAAAGGCTGTCGTTGAAGAAAAAAAGGTAGAGAAAGTAGAGATAAAGGAAGAGGTTACACCCGTTGAAAAAATTGAGGCGGTAGAAACGCCAAAAGAAGTAGAACTTAAGGAAGTAAAGGAAAAAGAAATTGTTTCTGAGGCCGAGGTAACGCCAAAGGAAGACGAGAAAATAACAACACAGTATAAAAAGCTATCCGGCCCTAAGATCTTGGGTGACAAGATTGATCTAAGCAAATTCAACAAGCCAAAGAAGAAGAAAGAAGAACCAAAACCAAAAACTTCTTCTGATAATGCAGATAGAAAGAAAAGAAGAAAAAGAATAGTAAGTAGTCCAGGTAATGGGCAAGCAAAGAGTGCCCCTGCTAGAGGTGGTGGTCCTGCTAGAGGTGGTGGTCCTGCGGCCAGAAAAGGTGGTAAACGATTTGCAACCGTAAATAAGGTCGAGCCAACTGAAGAAGATGTACAAAAACAAGTTAGGGAAACTCTTGAAAAATTGCAGGGTAAGTCCAAAAAAGGAAAAGGTGCTAAATATCGTAGAGATAAAAGGGATCAACACCGTCAACAGACAGAAGCCGACCTTGAGCTACAAGAAATAGAAAGTAAAACGCTGAAAGTTACTGAATTTGTTACAGCGAACGAGGTTGCAACTATGATGAACGTTGGTACAACAGAAATCATTTCAGCTTGTATGTCTTTGGGTATTATGGTGACCATGAACCAGAGATTGGATGCAGAAACACTATCGATTGTTGCAGAGGAGTTTGGATACGAAGTGGAATTTGTAACTGCTGATATTGAGGAAAGTATCGTTGAGGAAGTTGACGCTCCAGAAGATTTATTGCCAAGGGCACCAATTGTTACCGTTATGGGGCATGTTGATCACGGTAAAACCTCTTTATTGGATTATATTCGTGAAGAGAATGTGATAGCTGGCGAAAGTGGAGGTATAACACAACATATTGGAGCATACGGTGTAACATTGTCAGACGGTCAAAGAATTTCATTCTTGGATACTCCAGGTCACGAAGCCTTTACAGCGATGCGTGCTCGTGGGGCCCAAGTCACTGATATTGCTATAATTGTAGTAGCGGCTGATGACGATATTATGCCGCAAACCAAGGAGGCCATTAGTCATGCCCAAGCCGCTGGTGTTCCCATTATATTTGCTATAAATAAAATAGATAGACCTACGGCGAATCCAGAGAAAATTAAAGAAGGTCTGGCACAAATGAACTTGTTGGTCGAAGATTGGGGGGGTAAAATTCAGTCCCATGATATTTCAGCCAAAACAGGTGAAGGTGTCAAGGAATTATTGGAAAAAGTACTGCTAGAAGCAGAACTTCTTGAGCTGAAGGCCAATCCTAATAAATTCGCTTCGGGTACGGTAGTTGAGGCATTCTTGGATAAGGGTAAAGGTTATGTGTCAACAATATTGGTGCAAGCCGGAACGCTAAAGATTGGGGATTACGTTTTAGCAGGGACATGCAGTGGTAAGGTAAAAGCCATGCATGATGAAAGAGGTAAAGAAATTGCTGAGGTTGGTCCTTCAAGACCTATCTCCATTCTTGGTTTGGATGGAGCTCCACAAGCTGGTGATAAATTCAACGTACTGGAAGATGAACGTGAGGCTAAGCAAATTGCAACTAGAAGATCACAGTTGCAAAGAGAGCAATCTGTAAGAACTCAGCGTCATATTACCTTAGATGAAATTGGAAGACGTATTGCTTTGGGTGACTTTAAGGAATTGAACATTATTCTTAAAGGCGATGTTGATGGTTCTGTTGAAGCATTGACAGATTCGTTCCAGAAATTATCCACAGAAGAAATTCAAGTGAATATTATTCATAAGGGAGTTGGCCCTATAACAGAATCAGACGTCCTTTTGGCTTCGGCTTCAGATGCGGTCATTATAGGTTTCAACGTTAGACCAATGGGTAATGCTAGGATGTTGGCAGATAAAGAAGAAATTGATATTAGAATGTATTCTATTATATATGATGCTATCAATGACCTTAAAGATGCGATGGAAGGTATGCTTTCTCCGGAGATGAAAGAAGAGATTACAGGTACCGCAGAAATTCGTGAGACGTTTAAAATATCCAAAATTGGAACTATTGCGGGTTGTATGGTAACCATTGGAAAGATATTCCGAAATTCCAATATTAGATTGATCCGTGATGGTGTGGTAATCTATACGGGTGAATTGTCGTCTTTAAAGCGTTTCAAGGATGATGTAAAAGAAGTGTCTAAAGGATATGATTGTGGTCTTCAGGTTAAAAACTACAATGATATTAGGGAATTGGATATTGTAGAGGCCTTCGAAGAAGTAGCAGTTAAAAAGAAATTGAAAACAAAATAATCTTGTTCAGCAATGCGCAAAAAAAAATCGACTTTCTCAAGTCGATTTTTTTGGTTTTAATAACATCGCATCAGGATATTTTATCCTGACTTCCTTGAATTTTCGCTCGGCTTCAAGTTTGGTCTTGAAACGACCTAAACGAACTCGATAGGTTGGTGAATCGAAGTCTATTTTTGAGAATAATCCAGGAAAATCTATTTCAACATTTTCTTTAATATTTTGCGCTTTCGCATACGAACCAAAGCCAACTTGTATTCTATAGTATTCATGACTTTCGTTCGATGATTTGTAAATATCCAATAAATCGGCGATTTTGTCATCCTGTTGTATGGTTACTTGCCCCTTTTGTGCAAATCCAACCGCTACTGAAAAGCTGATTATAGCTATGATTACTAATAATTTCATGATTTATACATTGTGATATATGTTCAATTTTACAAAAGTAAATTTTTAAATTCTATTGAAAACTTTTACCTCTTATTTAGAACAGTTATAAATTATAATTATCAATACCTTAACATTTTGCTAATAAAGTCTAATCCTTATTTTTGCCTTCGATTCAGGTATGGTCAAAAGAATGTGTATACCCCTTAGTATAGTAATAACCGTGCCAAAAATTTAGATTGAAATATTCTATATATGAAAAAGGTAACATACCGCAATCAAATTTCTAAAGTTTTAGGTATCAGTCTAGTAGTTTTCCTACTTTTTTCCATTTCTCTTTTTGCGCAGGATGAGGCCGCTACGGCTGGTGATGCTGCAAATGGCAAGGCTCTATTCAACCAAAATTGTGCAGCCTGTCACTCTTTAAATCGAAAAATGACCGGCCCGGCATTGGCCAATGTTGAATCACGTCTTGCTGAGGATGAAGGGCTGGATCGTGAATGGTTAAGTGCTTGGATTAAGAATAGCCCTGGCCTGATTAAGTCAGGAGATGCTTATGCTGTAAAGATATACAATGAGTATAATCAAGCGGCGATGACCCCCAATCCAACCTTGTCCAGCACTGACATTGATGATATATTAGCCTATACTGCGGCTCCTCCACCGGCGCCAGTGGCTGCTGCCGATGTAGCAGTGGGAGAAGCTGGATCGACTAAATCTTCTGGAATATCAAATGAATTGATTTTAGGAGCGCTTTTGATTGTTTTTGCGCTCTTGATAATGATGTTGGTTTTAGTGCAAAAAACATTAAAGCGAATTGCAGTAGCCAATGGAGTTGATTTTGAGCGAACAAAGGCCGAAAAGCGATTACCATTATGGAAAGCATTTGCGCAAAACCAATTTTTGGTTTTGGTATCTGCCATTTTCCTTTTATTGGCCGGCGCATATTTTGCATATGGATGGATGATGCAGATTGGTATTGATCAAGGGTATACGCCTATTCAACCCATACATTACTCTCATAAAATACATGCAGGTGACAATAAAATAGAGTGTAAGTATTGTCACTCTTCCGCAAGGGTTTCAAAAAATTCCGGTATTCCCTCTTTGAATGTATGTATGAACTGTCATAAATCAATTTATGAATATCAAGGTAATCCAGAAGGACCTTCCAAAGAAGATTTGGCCAATGGATATACAAATGAGTTCTATACAGGCGAAATAAAAAAATTATATAAGGCCGTTGGCTGGGACGAGGAAAATCAGAAATATACTGGAGAGACCCAACCCGTAGAGTGGGTGAAAGTGCATAACCTTCCTGACTTCGTTTATTTTAATCATTCCCAGCACGTTTCTGTTGCAGCAGTAGAGTGTCAGACATGTCATGGTCCTATTGAGGAAATGGAAATTGTATCGCAATATTCACCATTGACAATGGGATGGTGTATTAATTGCCACAAAGAGACGAATGTGAAGGTTGAGGGTAACGAGTATTACACTAAGATCCACGAGGAACTTTCCAAGAAATATGGAGTTGACCAACTGACTGCTGCCCAGATGGGCGGTTTGGAATGTGGAAAATGTCATTATTAATAAAAACAAAGTAG
>CAZYQR010000237.1:0-4834 GCA_964649755.1 uncultured Maribacter sp.
ACCATTTTGAGGGTTCTCTTCTTTCTTAAAATCTTTTTGATGTCTTTCTGAGATTACTTCGCTTCCTTTTTCATCAATAATGAAGTCCATCATTTCTTCAACATTTTCTTTGAAAGCAGTAAAGTCCTCTTTATACAGATAGATTTTGTGCTTTTTGTAATGAAACGACCCATCATCATGAGTGAACTTTTTACTTTCTGTTATAGTTAAATAGTAATCTCCTGCTTTAGTGCTTCTTACGTCAAAGAAATACGTTCTCCTTCCAGCCCTTAAAACCTTTGAGTGTATCTCTTCTTGATCCATAAAATCTTTGTCGCTCATTCTGTTAGTGTAATGTTAGTAAAATATGGGGAACATCGTTCAAAAGTGTAAAAAAAAAGCCTATTTCGCAACAATATGCCTAGTTTTCTTTCTCTGAAAGTTGATGTAAGTAGAGTTCCTTATAATATCCATCTATATTGTTCAATCTTTCATGTGTTCCTTCTTGTAATAATTCACCTTCATCCAAAACTAGAATTTTACCCGCATTTTTTGCCGAAGATACTCGATGGCTTACAATAATCGTCGTTTTAGCACTTGACGCTAATTTCAGGTTATTTAGAATAGTTTCTTCGGTCTCAGTATCGACAGCCGACAAACAATCATCGAACAAGTAAATCTGTGGTTTTTTCAACAATGCCCTTGCAATGGAAACCCGCTGTTTTTGACCGCCACTTAGGGTTATTCCTCGCTCACCCAAGATGGTATCATATTTGTTTTTGAATTCCATGATATTGTCATGCACAACGGCATTTTTTGCCACAGAAATCACTTCTTCATCCGATGAGTTATGGTCGCCAAATTTGATGTTGTTTTTAATAGAGTCAGAAAATAAAAATGCATCTTGTGGCACCGCTCCTATAGATTTACGCAGTGTATTTAGATTTAGCTCACTTATGGGTGTATTATCTATCAATATTTCCCCAGAGTCTACATCATATAGACGAGCGATCAAATCGAGTATGGTAGATTTTCCAGAACCTGTTTTGCCCAAAATAGCTATAGTTTGTCCTTCTTCAATCGTAAACGATATATTTTTTAAGGCCGTTATATTGGTGTCATCATAGGTAAAACTCACGTTTCTGAATTCTATTTTACCCGCTATAGGGGTGTCTTTGGCAATCTCATTCTTTATTTCCGGTATTACTTTTAAAAACTCGTTTATTCTTTTTTGTGAAGCTTCCGCCCTTTGAATTATTGATGTCAGCCATCCAACAATGGCCACGGGCCAAGTGAGCATATTCACATATAGGACGAACTCGGCGATAACCCCAACAGAATCAATTTCACCGTTAATATATTGTTGTCCACCAATGTAAATAACAAAAATATTACTGATCCCGATAAGTAAGATCATTAAAGGAAAAAACCATGCGTTTACCTTGGCAAGGTCCATGCTTTTCTTTTTCCCTTCCAACGCTAAAGCATTCAATTCCGAATTAATCTGAGGTTCAATAGCATATGCCTTAATTACGGAAACACCTGAAAAGACCTCCTGCGTAAAGGTTGAAAGAGTAGAAAGATACTCTTGAACAACGGTGCTGCGTTTATGTATAATTTTACTTATTTGATATATAAGAACCGATAGTATGGGCAACGGTATTAAGGTATAAGCCGCTAAAGTTGGGGCTGTAATGAACATTATAGGGATAATACATGCAAATAAGGTAACAGTGTTCATCCCATACATAAGTGCGGGACCTGTATACATTCTAACTTGACTGACATCTTCGCTCATGCGGTTCATTAAATCGCCTGTACGATTCTTTTTATAGAAATTCAAACTTAATTGTTGGTAGTGGTCAAAAATCTCATTCTTGAGATCAAATTCAATGTAACGGGAAACATAGATAATGGTCTGTCGCATTAAGAAAGTGAAAAAACCAGAAAGAAGAGCTGCTCCAACAATAATGAGAATACACTCCAAAAGCATGTTTTTGGCTATTTCTTTAGAGATTTCACCACCAATAAAATTTTCTACAACTTGGATTGATTTCTTAACATAAGATGGCATTACCAATTGAAAGATTTTGGCAATCACCGTAATGATCAAGCCTACAAGTAGCTTTAACCAATATTTTTTAAAGTATTTGTTTAGATGCTTAAGCTCCTTCATAAAACCAGTCAGCAAAAGGAATTTGAGTTTTGCCCATTTGCCAAAGATATACGTTTGTCTTAAAACCAAATGTTATAAATTTTATAAATAAGATATAAGTTGCTGTCAGGTACTTACATTAGAAATAGATTGCTATTTTTGCTGCCTGAAAGTATTCTCAATTCACTAAAAGTTCTTTAACATGCTTACAAGAAGGCACATACGGGTAAAAGTTATGCAGTGCATTTATGCATTGACCCAATCTAAAGATGATTCCCTTGAAAAACAGGTGAAATTCCTGAAAGTAAGTATTGAGAATATGTATACTCTTTACTTGTTAATGCTCAGTTTGTTGCTGGAAATTCAACAATTGGCTGCTAATCAAGTAAAACTTTCCTCTAAAAAATACCTCGCTACTAGCGCTGATGCTTTTCCTGACAAAGAAAAATTTGCTAACAATAGATTATTGGTTCAGTTGGCCAACAATGGTAAATTAAGAGCGGAATTGGAAAAGAGAAAATTGAAAAATTGGTATTTGAATGAAAAATATGTGAAACTTATTTATAAGGAAATAATTGAAAGTGATGCCTATATAAAGTACATGAGTCTTCCTTCAAGTACATACCAAGATGATAAGGAATTGGTTTCAGTCTTGTTCAAGGAAATTATTGCCCCAAACGAAAAAATATATGATTATTTTGAAGATGATAAATTAACATGGGTAGATGATATACCTATTGTGAATACATTTATCTTTAAACAATTGAAAAAAGTTAAAGAAGACCTGAAAGAATCTTATTTCCTGCCAAGATTGCTTAAGGACGATGAGGATATGGATTTTGCCCAAAAACTATTGACCAAGACGCTTTTGAATAATAGTGAATGGGAAAAGGAAATCGAGGGCAAAACACCCAATTGGGATAAGGACCGTATAGCCGATATAGATGCAATTCTATTGAAAATGGCCATCTGTGAGTTGCTTAATTTTTCTTCAATACCAGAAAAGGTGACCATAAATGAGTTTTTGGAAATTGCCAAGGAGTACTCCACGCCAAAAAGCAGTATTTTCATAAATGGTATATTGGATAAACTAGTAAAAGAGTATAGAGCTCAGGGTAAACTAAAAAAGGTTGGCCGAGGTTTATTATAAATTATTTATTTAATTTTGCAACGAATTAAAAATTACGACAGATGAAAAGAGCAATTTTAGGATTAAGTTTATTATCAATGATGGCATTTATGTCATGTAAGGAAAACGCTTCCAGTAAAGTAAAAACGGATAATGTGGCCGTAGCTGCTGAGCGGGATGAATCAGCAAAGCAAGTTCCTGTAATGGTGTTTGAAAAATCCGAACATGATTTTGGAATTATTGAACAAGGTACTCCTCAAGAGACCATATTTGTATTTACCAATACCGGTAACGCACCATTGGTAATAACCAATGCAACAAGCAGTTGTGGTTGTACAGTGCCAAATCCACCAAAAGAACCAATTGCTCCTGGTGAAAAAGGAGAATTAGTGGTTAAATTCAATGGTTCAGGTCAGAACCAAGTAACAAAAACCATAACCGTAGTTGCGAATACTACAAAAGGTTCTGAACTTTTAAGAATTAAGGCTTTTGTAAACCCTAAAGGGGCAGCGCCATTAGGTCCTGTAAAATAAATAAAAATCAACATTAAATTTAATATATGGATAGTGATAATATAATGAGTTTTCTCCCGATGATCCTCATTTTTGTGGTTGCATATTTTTTTATGATACGACCTCAAATGAAACGTCAGAAAGATGAGAAAAAATTCTCGGCAGAATTAAAGAAAGGTGATCGTATTATTACCAAAAGCGGACTTCATGGTAAAGTTATTGACTTGAATGATAAAGATGCATCATGTGTCATAGAAACAATGGCTGGGAAGTTAAAGTTTGATCGTTCCGCCATATCAATGGAGATGAGTAAAAAGCTGAATACTCCAGTTACAAAATAAGCTATATCCTTTAGAATGAATAATTAAAAAGCCGATGAATTCATCGGCTTTTTTATGCCTAAATTTGAATGAAAATAGCTATATTCAAGCTTTAAAATCTAAGGATATGCATCACACAAGAAGAAATTTTATCAGAAAGAGTTCACTTGCTTTAGCAGGGTCGGGAGCTGCATTTTTATTTCCCATGGAGCTGTTGGCGACACTTCGAAAAAGAGTAGGGCCTAATGACAGAATTAATGTAGGGCTTATTGGTTGCAAAGGAATGGGTTTTTCAGACCTTACTTCAATGCTCAAAATTAGCGAGATTAGTGTAATTGCTTTGTGTGATGTTGATGAAAGTGTTTTAAGGGCTAGGACTGCTGATTTGGAGAAAGCCGGGCTCAAGAAACCAAAATGGTATACCGATTATAGAAAATTATTGGAAAATAAAGATATTGATGTTGTCATAATTGGTACACCTGACCATTGGCATTGTCTACAGCTCACTGATGCCTTGCAAGCAGGAAAAGATGTTTATTGCGAAAAACCTATTGCAAATTCTATTCAGGAGGCAAATATTATGAAGCACTTGGTAGGAACAAGTGATCGTATGGTTCAAATAGGTCAATGGCAAAGAAGTCAGCCTCATTTTGTTGATGCTATTAATTATGTACACTCAGGTAAATTGGGTGAAATACGTTTGGCAAAAGCTTGGGCTTACCAAGGTTGGATGCAACCT
>CAZYQR010000238.1:0-4832 GCA_964649755.1 uncultured Maribacter sp.
CAGGGGCAATCATTGTTATAAAACGAAACAATTCCTTGGATTTTGTAAAATCAACTGGTGACAAGATGTATGCCGAAGTGAATCAACCCATTTTGAGTAGTATATTTTATAAGAACAGTCCGTTACATGATGGTGCCACGATAATAGAGAATAACTTTATTGTTGCCACTCGAGTAATTCTTCCAGTTTCCAACGAAAGGAATATTCCACTTCGCTTTGGGTTAAGACATAGGGCTGCTGTTGGTATATCCGAAAGGACCGATGCATTAGCCTTGGTAGTTAGTGAAGAAACCGGTAATATTTCTTATATAAAAAATGGGGAATTCTTCTTATTCAAAGACCTAACGGAACTTGGGAATATGCTGAAAGAAGATTTAATTTAGGCAACTTCTTCTTCCATAAACTGGGCTTCATATAGGTTGTTATAATAACCTCCTTTTTTCAATAATTCCCTATGGGTGCCAGATTCAACAATTTTACCTGCATCCATTACCAGGATCTTATCAGCCTTTTTAATTGTGGCCAAACGATGTGCAATAATTATTGACGTTCGCCCTTCAGTAATTTTCTCTGTAGCCCGCTGAATTAATTTTTCCGAATATGTATCAACCGATGAAGTAGCTTCATCTAAAATCAGAATACTAGGATTACTCACATAAGCCCTTAAAAATGCAATGAGCTGTCGTTGACCACTAGACAACATTGAGCCACGTTCCTTTACATTATATTCATACCCTCCAGGCAAACTGGCAATGAATTCATGAACTCCAATTTCCTTCGCTGCCCGTTCAATAGTTTCTATGGTTATGGAATCGTCCTTTAGAGAAATATTATTGGCTATGGTATCTGCGAAGAGGAATACATCTTGTAAGACTACGGCAATATGCGAGCGCAATGATGCCAATGTATAATCCTTGCTATCTATACCATCAATTAATATTTGCCCTGAGTTTATCTCATAGAAACGATTCAATAAATTAATGATGGTCGATTTTCCTGCTCCTGTTGCCCCAACTATTGCAATTGATTCACCCGCTTTAGCATCAAATGAAATTCCATGCAACACTTCTTCATCCTTTAGATACCCAAACCGTACCCCTGTGAATCTGATATTTCCATTTACCTTGGCTTTCGCCACACTTCCTAAATCATAAATATTACTTTCAGTATCCAAAATCGAAAAAACCCTATTGGCCGCGACCATTCCCATTTGTAAAGTATTGAACTTATCGGCAATTTGCCGGAGTGGTCTAAAGAGTATTTCAATGCATAATATATAGGCGAAAATGGTACCTGCAGCATTATCCGAAATATTGGCCACATTTTGAAGCCCACCATACCAAACGACCAAACCTATTGCCACGGAGGAAACAATTTCTGCGATTGGAAAGAAAATGGAATTGTACCAAACCGTTTTTAACCAGGCATTCTTATGTTTTTCATTGATTTCCCTGAACTTGTCACTTTCTATCTGTTCCCTAGTAAATAGTTGCACTATTTTCATTCCTGTAAGTCTTTCCTGAACGAACGAATTTAAATTAGATACTTGAGCCCTCACCTCAATAAAGGCGACTTTCATGGCCTGCTGAAATAATCGTGTGGCATATAAAATAATAGGAAGAAGTGCAAAAACAATCAAGGCCAATTTCCAATTCAAATAGATCATTAGCGCTGCTGCCGCCAACATTTTCAACAGATCGGCAGCAATCACGAAAAACCCTTGGCTAAAAATTTCCCCAATGCGCTGCATATCTGCTACTGCCCTTGTTACCAATACCCCAAGGGAAGAAGTGTCGAAATATTTCATTCTAAAATTCAGCATATGTTCGAATAGTTTTATTCGAATATCTTTTATCACAGATTCACCCAACCAATTAGCATAATAATTGAATAACAACTGACAAATAACTTGAGCTAGCAATACACCCAACATGGCTATAACCAAAAAAAGCAATTTTTCGGCATCAGATTTCATAATGGCCTCATCAATAAGCTCTCGTAATAAAAATGGGGTCATAACCGCAAAAACAGATAGCAGAATCGCAGACAGTGCCACACCATAAAAAGTAATTTTATATGGGCGTGCATGGGCCAATAAACGCTTGAACAAGCCAGTATCAAACGCCTTTCCAGTTTCTTTACTCATGTTTGATTATCGTCTTTGGGTAAACAATTTTTGTCAAATATAATCCTTTTGCAGGGACAGATGCCCCAGCTTGTGTCCTGTCTTTGCTCTTTAAAATGCGCTGAACGTCATCCAAGTTGGATTTGCCATTCCCAACATTGAGGAGCGTGCCCACAATGGCCCTTACCATATTCCTCAGGAAACGATCGGCTGAAATCGTAAATACCAATTTATCTTTTTCCTGGGTCCAAACAGCTTTTCGAACATCACAGATATACGTATACACATCGGTATTTGATTTTGAAAAACATTCAAAGTCTTTGTGTTCAAAAAAAAGTTTGGCAGCTGCATTCATAGTATCAATAGCAAGCATTTGCTTAACATAGTGCGCCCTATCATAATAGAATGGATTCTTCTTTTGTGTTATCCAATATTCATAGGTGCGTTCTGTAGCGTCAAAACGAGCATGTGCCTCTTTATGAACTTGTACTATTTCTTCCACTGCAACATCATCTGGCAAGAAAGCATTTAGACGAAACACTAAATCCTGAAGATCAATTTCATAATCAAAATCAAAATGGGCGAACATTTCTTTGGCATGTACACCAGCATCAGTTCTTCCCGCACCCACTACGGCAATGGGCTCCCTTAATAGTTTAGAAAGCGCATCTTCCAATACTTCTTGAACAGTAATTGCATTAGGTTGGTTTTGCCAGCCATGATAAGCCTTACCGAAGTATGAAAAAGCAATAAAATATCTCAAGTGAATCCTCTATTTTTGTGGAGGTTAAATATACTTCGTTCCAATAAAAAATGGACCGAATACCCCTATTTTTAAGCTTAATTTAAGTTTTATGATCAAAATTCTTTTATTGTCGGATACCCACGGTCATCTAGATAAGGCTATTTTAAAGTATGCCAAGCAAGCAGATGAAGTTTGGCATGCAGGTGATATTGGTAGTTTAAGGGTTACCGATACTATTGAAAAGATAAAACCTCTTAAAGGGGTATTTGGCAATATAGATGACCATATTATTCAAAAAGAATTTCCATTGAACAATCGATTCATGTGTGAGGAAGTTGATGTTTGGATTACCCATATTGGTGGTTACCCTCCTAAATACAATTCCAAAGTAAAGCAAGAAATCAAGGCGAATCCTCCCAATTTATTCATTTGTGGCCATTCACATATTCTAAAGGTCATGTGGGATAAAAAACTGGATCTTCTTCATATGAATCCTGGCGCTTGCGGAAAGTACGGATTTCATCAAGTCCGTACGATGCTGCGGTTTGTGATTGATGGTAAGGAAATAAAGGATCTAGAGGTCATTGAATTGGGCAAGAGGTAAGATTCATCAGGATTGAAAAAAGAAATTGCTAGCATAAAAGATTATTAGCTTGACAAACAAAATCCTTTGAAATTAGGTTTGAAAAACGTTGGAAAGAAAATGAGACCAGAAGAAAATTACATAGAAGTAAACAGGAATTCATGGAATACTAAAACTGATTTTCATATGAAATCGGATTTTTATGATCTTGATGGTTTTTTAAAGGGCAAATCCTCACTCAATGAGATTGAGTTAAACTTACTGGGAGAGGTGAAAGGAAAAAGTATATTGCACCTTCAATGCCATTTTGGCCAGGATACCATTTCCCTGGGGAGATTAGGAGCGGATGTAACAGGCGTTGACTTTTCGGACAAAGCTATTGATAGTGCTAAAAAGCTTACCAGAACATGTAAAATCAACACTTCGTTTATCTGCTGTGATATTTATGATTTACCAAAACATTTAAATAAAAAGTTTGATATTGTTTTTACAAGTTACGGTACAATTGGATGGCTACCTGACCTTTATAAATGGGGACAAATTGTATCACAGTTTTTAAAACCAAATGGAAAATTTGTTTTCGTCGAATTTCATCCGGTTGTATGGATGTTTGACGACAATTTCGCCCAAATTAAATACAATTATTTTAATTCAGGTGAAATTGTCGAAATGCAAAAAGGCACATATGCTGATAAGAATGCTGATATTAATCAGGAATATATAATGTGGAATCACGGAATTAGTGAGGTTGTGAATAATTTGATAAAAAATAACCTTGAAATACGCTCATTGGATGAATTTGATTACTCTCCTTATAATTGCTTTAATAAGACCATTGAATTTGAGCCTAAGAAATATCGCATTGATCATCTAGATGATAAGATTCCAATGATATACTCGATTGTGGGATTAAAAAAGGACCGTAAGTAAACCTTTTACTGCAATCTATTATAGCTAAATTGAAGAATGTAAACGTAAAAACCCTGATGCTTCCATCAGGGTTTACGCACTAATACTACTAAGATGTTAGGTTTAACGCAAACGATCAACAGATTTTACAAGATCTTCATCCTTCTTTATAGCTCTGTTGGCCAGAACTAAAAAAACGATAGAAAATACAGGAATCAACATCCCAATACCCTTCTCTGAAACCAAGGTCTCTCCGGATAAGTTTAGCGATCGGTAAACGAAAAATCCTAGTAAAAAAAGATTCAATATCATATTCAATCTGTTTGTTACAAATTGATTTTGTCTGTTTTTATATAAAAAAATTGTAAGCAGTGCCAACGCAGTGGAAGCGTAAAAGGTGATAGCTACAAAAAGTTCATTTTTGGCAAAATATTCACCCCCTTGAGCATCTAACCACAAGTAAGCCATTA
>CAZYQR010000239.1:0-3381 GCA_964649755.1 uncultured Maribacter sp.
AAACATAACTATGCAATCCGAATCGAATTCTTATGATGCTATCGTAATTGGCTCAGGTATTTCCGGTGGATGGGCAGCCAAGGAATTATGTGAAAAAGGGCTAAAAACCCTTGTTCTTGAAAGAGGACGAAATGTGGAACACTTAAAAGACTATCCGACCGCAAATATGCATCCTTGGGAATTTAAGTACCGCGGGCGTATGAGCAAAGATTTTTTGGATAAAAACCCCTTGATAACAAGAGCGGCAGGTTTTGATGATAGTACGGCGCATTTTTTTGTTGAAGACAATGATCATCCTTATGTTCAAGAAAAACCATTTGACTGGATACGTGGATATCAAGTTGGTGGTAAATCACTTACTTGGGGAAGAGCTTGTCAACGATGGAGTGATTATGAATTTAAGGCACCGAACAAGTATGGTTATGGGATTGAATGGCCTATTTCCTATGAAGATGTTGACGCATGGTACACACATGTCGAAAAATTTATTGGGGTGTGTGGCAATAAAGATGGAATTGACGCTATGCCAGATGGTGAATTTTTACCGCCATTCGATTTTAATTGCGTAGAACAACACATGAGTGATAGTATTCATAAACACTATCCAAACCGGCATCTGGTTCAGGGCAGATGGGCGCAATTAAGCGAACCCCAGGAAATTCATTTAGAACAAGGTCGTGGAAAATGCCAATCCCGTAATTTGTGTATGAGGGGCTGCCCATTTGGGGGTTATTTCAGTTCAGTATCCTCAACACTGCCGTGGGCAGATAAGACAGGAAACCTTACCATTCGGCCTTTTTCAGTAGTACATTCCATACAATATGATGAAGAAACCGGGAAAGCATCGGGAGTAAAAGTAATCGATACCAATACGCATGAAGAAATATTCTTTAAGGCCCGAATAATTTTTGTGAATGCCTCAGCATTAAATACCAACCTCATTTTACTTAATTCCAAGTCATCACGTTTTCCAAACGGTTTGGGCAATGACAATGGACTTTTAGGAAAATATATATGTTTTCACATTTACAGAGGAAAAGCTGGAGGTAAAATCAATGGTTTTGAAGATAAATATGTATATGGTAAAAACCCGACAGAACCTATTTTAGCCAATTACCGCAATTTAAAGGAGCAAGACATGGATTATGTTGGGGGATTTACCACATTTTGTGGTGCTTATCGGGTACGTAATGATAAACTTTCAGAAAGCGACATTCAGATTGGTGCCGATTTTAAGCATGCAATCAGTGAAGCGGGTGATTGGTATATCTACATGTATATGCAGGGCGAGACCATACCAAAAAAATCCAATAAAGTATATTTAAGTACAGATAAGAAAGATCAATGGGGGATTCCTCTTTTGGTTACCGATGTGGGCTATGATGAAAATGATGATAAAATGGTTGCCGATTTTTTAGAGCAGAGTAAGAACATGTTGCAGAAAATTGGGTGCACAGAAGTCCATGTTGATGATAATAAGCAACCTCCAGGATTGGATATACATGAGATGGGTGGGGTTAGAATGGGCCGAAACCCTGAAGACTCACTCTTAAATGAATGGAATCAAATGCATTTGTGTAAAAATGTTTTTGTGACAGATGGTGCATGCATGACCAGTACAGGCAACCAGAGTCCGTCTATTCTTTATATGGCACTAACGGCAAGAGCCGCAAATTATGCCGCGGAAGAATTTCATAAAGGGAATCTATAATTTAAACTTTCATAAATGAATAAAAAGGTCGGTGTTGGACTTGTGGGGTCACAATTTATTTCATCTATACATGCAGAATCCTTAAAAACGGTTTCTGATGCGGAAATCATTGCAGTAATGTCCCCAACAAAAGGAAACGCCAAGGAATTTGCTTCCAAACATGGTATTCCACATCATTTCACCAATCTTGATGATATGCTGGCCATGGAAGAAATTGACATGATAGTTATAGGGGCACCAAATTCATTGCATTGTGAAATTGCTTTAAAGGCAGCACAGGCCGGTAAGCACATGGTAGTGGAAAAGCCATTGTGTATGAATTTGGCTGAAGCTGATCTTATGATTGAAACCTGTAAAAAGGCCAATGTAAAATTAATGTATGCAGAAGAGTTGTGCTTTACCCCAAAATATGTACGACTTAAGGCATTGCTGGATGAAGGGGCATTAGGACGCCCTGTTTTATTAAAACAATCCGAAAAACATGATGGTCCCCATGCCGATCATTTTTGGGATGTGGAAAAATCAGGAGGTGGGGTAACAATGGATATGGGTTGCCATGCCATCGAATTTTTTAGATGGTTGAATGGGAGAAAACCTATAAAATCGGTTTATGCACAAATGACCACAAGTGTCCATAAAGATAAGACCATTGGAGATGATAATGCGATTATTATTCTCGAATTTGAAAATGATGTTATTGCGATAGCTGAAGAGAGTTGGACAAAGCTTGGTGGAATGGATGATCGAGCAGAGATTCATGGTTCTGAAGGAGTGGCCTATGCCGATGTGCTTCAGGGTAATTCCATTCAAACCTACAGTAAAAAAGGAGTAGGTTACGCGGTGGAAAAGGCAGGTAATACGAAAGGATGGAGCTTTACCATGTATGAAGAAATATGGAATTATGGTTTTCCCCAGGAATTTGCCCATTTTGTGGATTGTGTAAAGAACGATAAAAAGCCAGAGGTTACGGGAGAAGATGGGAGAGCAGTATTGGAGGTTATTTTCGCGGCTTATGAATCGGCCGGAACACATAAGAAAGTATTTATGCCATTCAAGTCGGATGTTGATAAGCCCTATAAATTATGGAAAAAACGAAGCTAAAGCTATAAGTATGAACCGAAGAAAAGCACTGATACTCACCACCAGTATCATGAGTACCACAATTATTGGCTCGAATTTATTTCTATCTGGCTGTACCCCAAAGGTAAAAGACATAAGGTTGTTTTCTGATTCCGATGTTTTCTTGTTGGATGAAGTTGGCGAGACCATATTGCCGGAAACCAATCGTTCACCGGGTGCAAAGGCAGCAAAAATAGGTCGTTTCATGGTTGCCATTGTATCTGATTGCTATGATAAAAAGGAGCAAGAGATTTTCAAAACAGGAATCGATACGATAGAGCGAATGGCCAATAATACCTATGCCAAAGGCTTTTTAGAGCTTGATCAAAGGCAAAGACATGAGTTATTGGTTCTATTGGATAACAAAACCAAATCGCTCCCAGAAGGGGAACCGCCACATTTTTTTGCTATGATGAAACAACTTACCATTTGGGGTTATTTTTCGTCTGAACCTGGAGCTACAAAAGCTTTACGTTATATTCCTGTTCCTGGCGATTTTAAAGGATGTATTCCCTATAATAAAGGAGATAAAGCTTGGGCATAACATGAAA
>CAZYQR010000239.1:3481-4793 GCA_964649755.1 uncultured Maribacter sp.
TTTAAAGGATGTATTCCCTATAATAAAGGAGATAAAGCTTGGGCATAACATGAAATAAGCATGAACAAAATTGTTTTTTTGCTTACCAATTGAAATAATTAAATTTTTATGCGAAAGCGAAGCGGTTGATCTATGCAGATAATTATTATTATTCTCATTTTCAGATTAATACAAAATTTTTAAATAGATGAAAATACAATATTGTAGTGATTACGATGCGATGAGCCAAATGTCTTGCGATTCCATTGTTTCTGATTTAAGAAAACGGCAAAGACATTTTATTTGTACGGCAACCGGAAATTCCCCAACAGGAACCTATAAAAAATTAGCCAAGGTTTTCAATGGTCACCCTAAACTTTTTAATGAATTGATAATTACAAAATTGGATGAATGGGGAGGTATTGATTCCAACGAACCAAGCTCTTGTGAATCATATATTCAAGAGAAAATAGTACAACCCTTGGCGATACCTCAAAACCGTTATATTTCATTCAAAAGTAATCCTGTTTCTCCCAAAAAGGAATGTGATAGAATACAAATTGAAATTCAAAAGAAAGGACCGATTGATATCTGCATTTTAGGACTTGGACAAAATGGGCATATCGGATTCAATGAACCGTCAAATACTTTAACTCCCAACTGTCACGTAGCGAAACTCACTACAGATTCAGTAAACCATCAAATGATAAATGCTCTGAATAAAAAGCCAACCTATGGGTTGACGTTGGGGATGACCGATATTCTACAGTCAAAAAAAATAATTTTACTTTTAACCGGATCTAAAAAGAAGGAGGTTATCAAAAAATTGTTGTCAAAACAGATTACCACTAATTTACCGGCCTCATTTTTATGGCTGCACAACCAAGTGGAATGTTATATCGATACAAATTCCGTTTAACTCCAGCGTTTGAGTAAATAAGATTTTTAATTAACTAAATCGATTAATGCGATATTATTCATAATAATACTAGGTAGGAATGCTGCTCAAGAAACCTTATCTTTTGGGTAATTCAACCGTAGTATGAGTGCTACTTAAATCGTTATTCCCATACTCCTGAAAAATCCCGCATGAAAATCCTTTTCTGACCAAAGGCGCAACTTTTTTTATTTTCTTTTTTGCCAAGGCCTCAATTTGTGGAGATAAGTAATTCATGGTGTAAAATTTAATGATCCCTAATTAATATCAATCTTAAAATTAGTTATACTTTCCTAACGCTTTAAACAGTCATTTTAATATAAGGCTATGTCACTTTTGTACATTTTTTTAATAGCGATGTGCTTTGTTTTGCTCCCCCTGTTTTGACTGAGATTG
>CAZYQR010000240.1:0-4787 GCA_964649755.1 uncultured Maribacter sp.
AGATACCCAAAAATGCCAATACCTTTATTTAATTCAATCGCTTCTTGGTTGTTGAAAAAACGCTATCATCAGATAGAACTTTTTTTAAAATACCCTGGGGAGGTACAAGAGGAGGTATTGCATCAATTATTGGAAATTGCAGAGGATACGGAAATTGGTAGGAAATACGATTTTGAGACGATTGCAAACTATGAAACCTTTAGGGAAAGGGTTCCCATTCTCTCTTATGAAGAGATAGAACCTTTAATTGAACGCACTAGAAAGGGCGAACAGAATATTTTTTGGCCTACATCAATCAAGTGGTTTGCAAAAAGTAGCGGTACTACAAATGCCAAAAGCAAGTTTATTCCTGTAAGTACTGAGGCTTTGGAAGATTGCCATTATAAATCAGGTAAGGATTTGCTTTGCCTTTACCTTAACAATAACGAAAATTCACAGCTTTTTACAGGTAAAAGCCTGCGTCTAGGGGGTAGTAAGGAATTATATCATGATAATGGTTCTTTTTTTGGTGACCTATCGGCAATTCTCATAGATAATATGCCGCTATGGGCAGAATTTAGCAGTACTCCAAGTAATAGGGTATCGCTTATGAGTGAGTGGGAAAGCAAGCTAAAGGCCATCGTTCTTGAAAGTACCCAAGAGAATGTAACAAGCTTGGCGGGAGTCCCTTCCTGGATGTTGGTGTTATTGAACAATGTAATACAGGAAACAGGAAAAGACCATTTGTTTCAAGTATGGGAAAACCTTGAGGTATATTTTCATGGGGGTGTTAGTTTTGTGCCATACAAAGAGCAATACCAAAACCTATTTCCACGAAAAAGTTTCAAATATTATGAAATTTATAATGCTTCCGAAGGTTTTTTTGCAATTCAGGACAGGAACAATGCCGATGATCTACTGTTGATGCTCGACTATGGTATTTTTTATGAATTCATTGCAATGGACACTTATGAAAGTGCCGAGCAAAATGTAATTCCGTTATGGGATGTTGAGGTCAATAAGAATTATGCAATAATCATCACCACAAATTCAGGCTTATGGCGCTATAAAATTGGGGATACGATAAGATTTACTTCGACAAGTCCATATCGTATTCGGGTGACTGGGCGTACCAAACACCATATTAATGTATTTGGCGAAGAATTGATTATTGAAAATGCAGAGGAAGCACTTAAGCAAATATGTAAAAAGACCGAAGCAGAGATAAAGGACTACACCGTTGCACCGATATTTATGGCTGGAAAGGAGAAGGGGGCCCATGAATGGTTAATAGAATTCAGGAAAGCGCCGAAAGATTTAGATTATTTTACTGAGTTTTTGGATAATGCCCTAAAATCACTCAACTCTGATTATGAGGCCAAACGCTATAATAATATCACCTTAAAAATGCCCAAGGTGCATGTGGCGCGGGAAAATTTATTCTATGATTGGCTAAAATCAAAGGATAAATTAGGAGGACAGCATAAAATACCCAGATTATCCAATAAAAGGGAATATATCGAAGAATTGCTTCCAATGAACAAATAAATAGCAATTTCTGCCAATAAATGATGAATTTGTACTTATAAACTTACCTAACTTCATAGTGCAAATTTTAGTCAAATGGCAGAAAAGCTTGTTGTAATATCCGACATGTGGGGCGCAAAAAAAGGGCTTTGGATAACCTCTTACCTTGGTTATCTTCAGCAATATTTTGATATAACGTATTACGATTGCCAACAACTGGCAAATATCAACCTGAGCATAAATTCTGAAAAAAATATACATGATGCTTTTATAAATGGAGGCATTGATACAGCCATTGCCCATTTGATTAAAAGGGAAAAAGAACCTTGTCATTATCTAGCTTTCAGTACAGGAGGTACTATTGCTTGGAAAGCAGGCCTGAAGGGACTTCCAATGAAATCATTGTATAATGTATCTGCCACTGGAATTCGCCTGGAAAACAAAAAACCCAGCATACCTATTGCATTGGTCTATGGTGAAAAAGATTCTAATAGGCCTCCTGACGGTTGGTTTAAGAAATTGTCTTTGGACAAGGAGCTTATTTCCGAATTTGGGCACGAACTTTATTCTGATGAAAAAGTCATCAAAAAAGTATGTCTGGATCTTTTAAAAACCGTGACAACGAAATTAGATCTAATTGAAAAAGGGCGTGTAATAAAGCTAAGAAACTGCCTTTAATTTCTTTATGGTTTCATGCGAAAGCTTATTCTCTGCATAAGGTTTAGATACCTTGAATTCAGTTTCGCCGGTACTAGGCATTTCGAACATAGCGTCAGTAAATATAGCCTCGCATAAAGAACGTAAACCTCTGGCTCCCAGTTTATATTCAATAGCTTTTTTCACGATATAATCCAAAGCTTGTTCGGTAATCGTAAAAGAGATGCCGTCCATAGCAAATAATTTTTCATACTGCTTGAGTATGGCATTTTTTGGTTCTGTAAGAATGGCCCTTAGAGCTTCTTGATCCAAAGGATTCATATGGGTCAATACGGGAAGTCTCCCTATTATTTCGGGAATAAGTCCAAATTCCTTTAAATCCTTGGGAATGATATATTGCAATATATTAGTTTCATCAAGGCTTTCATCGGCTTTTGAAGCACTGTAACCTACTGCTTGCATATTCAGACGTTTGGTTATGGCACGCTCAATACCATCGAAAGCACCACCTGCTATAAAAAGAATATTTTCAGTATTTACTTCGATGAATTTCTGGTCAGGATGCTTTCGTCCTCCTTTTGGTGGGACATTGACAAATGTTCCTTCTAAAAGTTTGAGAAGTCCCTGTTGTACGCCTTCTCCAGAAACATCCCTTGTTATTGAAGGATTATCACTTTTTCGTGCGATTTTATCTATCTCATCAATGAAAACTATACCACGTTCAGCCTTTTCAAGATTGTAATCAGCAGCCTGCAATAAACGGGTAAGGATACTTTCAACATCCTCGCCAACATAACCGGCTTCGGTAAGAACTGTAGCATCAACAATAGCTAAAGGAACCTTAAGCATTTTTGCAATGGTCTTTGCCATTAAAGTTTTGCCAGTTCCTGTCTGGCCAACCATTATGATGTTGCTCTTTTGTATTTCTATATCGTCTTCTTTGGAATGCGGTTGCAATAATCTTTTGTAATGATTGTATACAGCAACTGACATCACCTTTTTCGTGCGCTCTTGACCAATAATGTAAGTGTCTAGAAATTCTTTGATCTCCATTGGTTTTTTAAGGATCAACTCTGCGGAAAGGTCATTGGTTTTTCCCTGATTAGATTCCTCAGCTACAATACCATGCGCCTGTTCTATGCATCGATCACATATATGTGCATCTAAACCGGCGATCAAAAGATTGGTCTCTGGTTTTTTTCGTCCACAAAAAGAACATTCTAAATTTTCCTTTGCCATATTAGTTTTGTCTAACAAAAATACTAACGATAGAATTTGCTTTTTGGTTTAAACAAATACCAAATTCTTAGTATTTCGTCGAAATTAATCCTTATCTCTTACGAGGATTTCGTCAATCATTCCGTATTTCTTGGCTTCATCGGCTTTCATCCAGAAATCCCTATCACTATCCTCATGAACCTTGTCTAATGTTTGTCCTGAATGCTTGGAAATGATTTGATAAAGCTCTTCTTTTAGTTTTAAAATTTCCCTTGCAGTAATTTCAATATCACTAGCTTGGCCTTGCGCACCGCCCATAGGTTGGTGAATCATAACTCGGGAATGGGTGAGTCCACTTCTTTTGCCTTTTTCCCCTGCACATAACAATACTGCACCCATTGATGCCGCCATACCTGTACAGATCGTAGCAACATCTGGTTTTATAAACTGCATGGTATCATAGATTCCCAATCCTGCATATACGCTTCCGCCTGGTGAATTAATATATATTTGTATATCTTTTGAGGCATCGGCACTTTCCAAAAACAATAATTGCGCCTGTACTATATTTGCCACTTGGTCATTGATCCCTGTTCCAAGGAAAATTATTCGATCCATCATTAAACGTGAGAAAACATCCATTGCAATGGCATTCAGTTGTCTTTCTTCAATGATGTTCGGGGTCATATTTGTTGGGTACATGCTACTCATGATCTTATCATAGTACATGCTACTTATTCCTTGATGGTTGATTGCGTAATTTTTGAATTCTTTTCCGTAATCCATGTGGTTTGTATTCAATAATTTAGATAAAAAAGGTGCCGAAAACAACGCTTCGGCACCGTAAAGATACTTATTTTAATCAGACATTTTAAGCAATGGATTTTGCTTTTTTGTCTAATTATTACCCGTAAACCTCTTTTACGAAGTTTTCATAGGTAACTTCTTTAGTCTTTAAATTAACTTTCTCTTTATAAAGATTAATCAATTTCTGACTCATCAATTGCTCAGATAATCTTTTAACTTCATCCTGGTTGCCCAAAACCCTTGCTGCGATATTGTCTAATTCTTCTTCTTGAGGATTTAGTTGACCAAATTGTGCCATTTGGGACTTAATGAATCCTTTTGCGAATTCTTTCAGCTCTTCAAATTGGATTTGAATCTCATTGTCCTTGATGATCTTACCCTCGATCAATTGATAACGAAGTCCTTTTTCGGATTTCTCATATTCTTCGTTGGCCTGATCATCGGAAAGAGGTTCTTCACCTGTCATTTGAATCCATTTAGTCAAGAATTCTGCGGGTAGCTCAAACTTAGTGTTCTCAATGAAATACTCAGTTATATCATTCAATAACTTCTGATCGGATTGCTGCTCGAATTGTTTTTCAGAATCTTCCTTGATCCTA
>CAZYQR010000241.1:0-4770 GCA_964649755.1 uncultured Maribacter sp.
TGAGGGAGTTTCCACAAAAAGCACCTTGGTGTTTTCCTTTATTTTAGTCTCAAAATCCTTGGGGTCCAAACCATCAGTAAAAGAGTATTCAATTCCATATTTTGAAAATTCCTCATTTACGAAATTGTAGGTCCCCCCGTATAAGGTTTTCTGTAGTACAATATGGTCTCCTGTTTTTAAAAATGCCAACAATGTTGTGCTAATTGCCGCCATACCACTACCAAATATCATAGCAGCTTCAGCATGTTCAAGGGCAGCTATTTTTTGTGACAGCGCAACCTGATTAGGCGTATTGAAATACCTTGGATAACGCTTAACATCGACATCTTCAAAGGCATAGGAAGTGCTCATATACAGAGGCGAAATCGCCCCTTTGAATTGTTCATCATGTATTTCACCTTCATGGGTACAAATAGTATTTATCCCTTTTTTCTTTGTGCTCATAGCTTCCTTTTTAATCGAAAGATAAAGTTATGAAATTCTTTTTGTCAGCCAATACTAATTGCATAATGTCATTTCGAAAGAGCATAATTAATGGTACTAAACTTGTACTTTCTTCCAATTCCCTTTTTTGAACCAAACAATTGCGATTACCGCTAGCATAACTTCTGCCAAAGTAATGGCAAGAAAAACACCTAAAGCACCCATTTTAAGGGTTATAGCTGCTAAATAGGCAAATGGCAATTGAAACATCCAAAAAGCGATCAAGTTTATTATGGTAGGGGTCTTCGTATCCCCTGCTCCGTTAAACGCTTGTGTAACTACCATCCCATAAGCGTAGAAAATATAACCCGCAGCAATAATCTGAAGACATAGTCCGCCATTTTCAACAACCACAGGGTTATCACTGAACCAACCTACAATATTATGGGCAAAAAGCAAATAAATAACAGAAACAATAGCCATAAAATAGGCGTTATACCGTCCTGTTTTCCAAACAGAAGTTTCTGCCCTATCGGGTTGTTTCGCACCCAAATTCTGACCTACCAAGGTAGCTGCAGCATTGCTCATTCCCCAAGAAGGCATTAAAGTAAAAAGCATAACACGAATGGCAATGGTATAACCTGCTAGGACCTCACTGCCAAATTCTGACATCATTCGCATTAAAAAAACCCAACTGGAGGTGCCAATAAGGAATTGTGCTATACCGCCCATGGATACCTTTATCAAATTGAACATGACCGAAAGTCTTAACACGACATCGTTTAGGCCTATTTTAATACGACTCCATCCAAAAAATAGAATTCCAAATTGAAAGAGTACTGCCGTACCCCGACCAATATTTGTAGCGATAGCTGCCCCCATTACCCCATATTCAGGAATAGGCCCCCATCCGAAAATGAAAATGGGATCTAATATGATGTTGAGCCCATTTGAGAGTACCAAGGTCCACATGGCAATAGAAGCGTCCCCCGCACCCCTGAATATAGCATTGATGAGAAACAATAATAAAATAGTGATATTTCCGCCAATCAATAATTGGGTATATCCATAACCTTCATTGATCAAATCCTGTTCTGCACCCATGAGAGAAAGAATTTCCTTAGCATAGAAAAATCCGATAGCCCCAACGATTATGGCCACTACAATGCCCAGAAGAATGGCTTGTACTGCAGATTCCCGAGCTCCTTTTACGTCTTTCTCCCCTATTCTTCGGGCCACTACAGCAGTAGCAGCAATACTAAGTCCTATAGCTACAGCATAAACCAAAGTAATTACAGATTCTGTAAGACCAATGGTGGCCACGGCATTTACGCTGACCTGGGAAACATAGGCAATATCCACTATAGCGAAAATTGACTCCATCATCATTTCCAATATCATGGGAATGGAGAGCATAAAAATCGCCTTACGAATACTGCCTGTAGTAAATTCGGTTTCTTTACCGGTTACGGCAATGATAAAGTATTTGAAAAGCTGTTTAAACGTGAGTTTATTTTGAGGTTTCATCTTATAAGAATTATGTAGTATTGAAGAAAAATAGATGTTGCAGGAAGTACTCTTTTTGACCGATTACTTCCTGGGCATTAACCCGATGACATCTATTAATAACATAATTCGCTTACTTCATGATGTAAGTAAAGATGCGATAAATATTTGAAAGTTGAAAATTACAGTTTTATGGGACCTCACTTCCCATAATTGACTTTATAGCGCCAGTAACTAATTGCACCTAGAATAAATACACCAAATACTGTGTAATAGATAAACACAGGTGTTATTACCTGAGCTCCACTGGCATAGCTATGTAAACCTACTAAATAGAAGTTCACCCCAAAATAGGTCATCATGATGCTTCCAAAAGCAACAACACTCAAAAAGTTGAATAGCCATCTGCCACGCATACCGGGCACCAGTCTTGTATGGATTACAAAAGCATAAACCATAATCGATATCAAGGCCCAAGTTTCCTTAGGGTCCCAACCCCAATAACGCCCCCAACTTTCATTAGCCCATTGGCCTCCTAAGAAGTTACCAATGGTTAGCATAATCAAACCAACCATCAATGACAATTCATTGATAATAGTCAGCTCTTTAAGACTGAGCTTCATACGCTTTTTGTTCTTTTTATTGGTGAGTATGATCAATATCAATGAAACAAGGCCCAAGATCATCCCAACAGTCAAGGGGCCGTAACTGCCCACGATCACAGCAACATGTATCATGAGCCAATAACTATCCAACACAGGCACTAAATTGGCTATGGAAGGGTCAACCCAACTTTGGTGGGCAATCCATAATAACATGGCAGTTACAAAGGCTGAAGCGGCAATGGTCATATCACTTTTACGGCCTAATAGCAATCCCATACCCATGGTAGCCCAAGAGACATATAGAATGCTTTCATAGGCATCACTCCATGGGGCATGGCCTGAAATGTACCATCGTAATATTAAACCTGCAGTATGCCATAAGAACAAAATAATAACAGTTCCCTTGAAGAAATACGTGCCTATACGCCATATTTTACGTTCTCGAAAAATCTGGAAAATCAAAACGAAGAACATTAAAACACCAACCAAGGCATAGACTTTATACAGAATATTGAAGATGTCCAATTTGTTATAAATGACCTCAGTATCGATTTTGGTATCGGTCGGTAAAACTTCACTTCCATGATTCGCTTGATTCTTCTTAAAAGCCGCCAATAATTTGTCTGCCTCCGTATAATCGCCACTAGTTTGTGCATTATTCAAAGACATCAAGTAATATGGAATTGCATTTTTAATGAAATTGGCGTAAAGTGAATCTGTTACTTGATACTGTCCTCCGCGATATTCGACAGCGGAGATCCATTTGTTATTCTCATCATTCAACAGCGGGAATATTTTTACGATTTGACCACTTAAAGCCTGGTCTAAAAGACTTAATCGTATATTGGCATCTTTAAAATCCTGCTCAAACTTATTAGGATTATTGGTAGCCGTGGCAGCTCTTAAAAAAGGTTCCAATTTATATTTTCCTTCTTTATCAAAGAAATCAATAGCCTTTACGAATTTCTGCCCCTCCGGAATACCTATAACCTTTCGAATACTATCGTTCTTGGCTTTTTTATCTAGTGCAATGAACTCAACATTATACCAAATCGTAGGATTCATCATCATGGAAAGGAATACCTGATCAGAATTCATATTCTTGTACTTGTCCTTCAAGCTTAGCTTTCGAAGCAATTCTGAAGAAAAAGTATTGATGGGTTTCATACGTCCCCCTTGATCCTGAACGACCAGTTTCCCAAAGTTTTCAGCATGTTCGATAGGCACAATATTAGCAATCAAAAGGGAATCTATCTGTTCTTGGGTAGGAACTTTGGAATGGTCATGACCATCATTCTCAGAATGATCTTGGGCAAAACCGTTCAATGCTAATCCGAAGATAAGGAGAACCGTCAAAGCTCCTTTCTTTGCCTTAATCTTGTCCAATGATTTTGCAAGATCTTGGAAACGGGTCTTCCCAAAGAACATAATACCCATTAGACCAGCGTACAACAGAAAATACCCTATATAGGTAATCCATGTACCCCAGAAATCATGGTTCACAGAAAGCGTTGTTCCACGTTCATCTGGGTCAAAACCAGACTGAAAGAAGCGATACCCTTTATGGTCCAAAATGTGGTTCATGAAAATGTCATAGTCAAAAGGACGTTCATCCTCTACCGTAACCTTGCTCATAAACGAAGCATATCCTTTTTCGGTTCCCGGATATTTCTCAGCAATAAAGTCATTCAATTTTATACTAAAAGGAAGTTCATAAACTTTGGAACCATAGGCCATGGAAATATCAAGACCTCCTACTTTTATCTTCTCAGAAAAGCGTGATGTGCCCTTGCCCCCTAATATTTTTTGTTGCACGGTTTCACCATTCGTTGAAACCTCAACTACCAAAGCGTCTTGGGTAACTGGCGTCATTTCAGCTTCAGGGACTTTCACTACTCCATAAGAGCCTCTAACAATAGGTTCAGGAATTACAAATTGCATTCCAGCTGTATTATACAATGACCTTAGTTGTAAGGTCTGTAAGCTGTCTTTTAACACATTCCCACGAAACTTGTCGGCCATTCTCATAAAATCTCCTATGAAGGCAGATTTTATCAAATAAGTGCTGTCAGTCTTGAAAATATTAATCGCCCCTTCGGTTTCATTATTTAAGGAAAAAAGAACATTATGAATATTGGCGACCTTTCCATTTTCCAGATAATGCTCATGACGCTGACCATCTCCAGCTTCAACGATTTTAAGATATTCATTGCCATTTTCATCTGGCACCAAACCC
>CAZYQR010000242.1:0-4693 GCA_964649755.1 uncultured Maribacter sp.
TAGCTCAACGAATGATGGGCAACGAATTTTTGTTTCACCACTTGCCAAGAAAATTGCTAAGGAAAAAGGCATCAATTTAAGTGATGTTAAAGGTTCTGGAGACCATGGTAGAATTGTAAAGAAAGATATTGAGAGCTTTGTGCCTTCAAAAGTGGCTGTACCAATCGCCGCCGCTGTTCAAGAAACATCTGCAAATTCAGCTAGTACTGCTGTTGCTCCGTTAGTGCTGCCTGTAGGTGAAGAAAGCGCTGAAGAGGTGAAGAACTCCCAAATGCGTAAGACCATAGCCAAAAGATTGGCAGAATCAAAATTTACGGCACCACATTATTATTTGACCATAGAGGTTGATATGGATAATGCCAAAGCTTCAAGGGTACAGATCAATGACTTGCCCGATACTAAAGTGTCGTTCAATGATCTGGTGGTAAAAGCTTGTGCAATGGCACTTAAAAAACACCCTCAAGTGAATACCACTTGGAAAGGCGATACCACAAAATATAATCATCATGTTCATGTAGGTGTTGCTGTTGCTGTTGAAGACGGACTTGTTGTACCGGTTGTCAAATTCACGGACCAAATGAGTTTAACACAGATTGGCGCAACTGTAAAAGATCTTGCCGGTAGAGCTAGGATCAAGAAATTATCTCCTGCCGAAATGGACGGAAGTACGTTTACGGTTTCCAATTTGGGAATGTTTGGTATTTTGGAATTCACTTCCATCATCAATCAACCAAATTCAGCGATTTTATCAGTAGGGGCAATAGTAGAAAAACCTGTGGTTAAAAACGGTCAGATTGTTGTTGGCAACACCATGAAACTATCATTGGCATGTGACCATAGAACAGTTGATGGTGCTACTGGATCACAATTTTTGCAGACGCTTAGGGCCTTTTTAGAGAATCCAGTGACTATGTTAGCATAGAAGTTTTTAAAAATAATATTATAATAATGCATCCGCCAAAGGCGGATGTTTTTTTATCTTTAAAATTTAATCGTTATCCCATGAAAAAAGTTTTTCATTTATTAATAGTTCTTTTAATTCTTGGTTGTGGTTCTACCCAACTCCAGCAAACTAATCCGGAAAACATACCGCAGGGCCCCGATGGGGTAAAAGGAAGGGTAGTTGAAAAGGAGGAAACACCAACTAATATAGAAACTCAGGTACATACCGAGTCGCATGTTAGCACTGTTTCTTCAAAAACCGAACTTTCCAATATTGCATTCTCAAATACAGATGCCGTAGGAGAACTCATGAACTTTTTGGCATCTGACGAACTTCAAGGACGTGATTCTGGAAGTCTAGGTATTGAAAAAGCTGCGGTCTACATTGAAAAAATATTTAAAGCGAACAGTTTAGAACCATATTTCATCTCATACCGGGATACGCTTTCTAATTATGAAAAAGTAGCCTATAATATCGTCGGGGTTTTGGAAGGTACTGATGCTCAATTAAAAAATGAATTTATTGTAATTGGGGCGCATTACGATCACATTGGGACCAAAAGTCCTGTAAATGGAGATACCATTGCCAATGGTGCGAATGACAATGCTGCAGGAACTACAACGGTTTTGGAATTGGCACGCTATTTTGGAAATGCAAAAACCAACAAGCGGAGTTTGGTATTCGCACTTTTTAGTGCCGAGGAAAAAGGTCTTTTGGGCTCTAAACATTTGGCTAAAAAATTAAAGGAACAGGAATTAGAACTATATACCATGCTTAATTTCGAAATGGTGGGGGTACCCTTGGTCGATAAGGATTATTTAGTGTATGCGAGTGGTTATGAAAGATCCAATATGGCCGATATCTGTAATGGTTATGCCAGGGGAAAACTTGTGGGATTTTCGCCAACCGCCAAAGAATTCAACGTATTCATGCGGTCTGATAATTATCCATTCCATAATGAATTTGCAGTGCCTTCCCAGACGTTCTCAACATACGATTTCACGAATTTCGACCACTATCATAAGGTGGGAGATGAGGCTTCTTTGATGGATTTTGGCCACATGGCAGCTTTGGTGAACAAGTTTATTCCGGTAATTGAAGGAATTGCCAATGCACCTCAAAAAGAAATAAAGTACAACTAATGGCAAATGTAATCATCACAGGTACAAGCAGAGGTATAGGTTTTGAAATGGCCCGACTATTTGCTACTGAGGGTCATCAGGTATTGGCACTTTCTCGAAACGATAATGCCATTACCCAATTGAATCATAAAAACATTATCAGTTTTCCATTTGATATTATTAAAGCGGAGGATTTAAAAAAGGTTGATGATTTTTTAACCACTAATTGGAAAGTCGTTGATGTCTTGATCAATAATGCAGGAAAATTATTGAATAAGCCGTTTTTGGAAACTTCTTCCAAAGCATTTGAAATGGTATATAAAGTCAATGTTTTTGGGGTTGCCAATCTTACTAAATTGGTTTTACCAAGAATGCCTAAAAATGGACATATAGTTACCATTAGTTCAATGGGCGGCGTTCAAGGAAGTGTAAAATTTCCAGGTCTTTCCGCGTACAGTTCAAGTAAGGCGGCTGTGATTACGTTGACCGAACTTTGGGCCGAAGAATTCAAGGAAACTGGACCCTCTTTTAATGTTTTGGCTTTAGGTGCCGTACAGACAGAAATGTTGGAAGAAGCTTT
This sequence comes from uncultured Maribacter sp., assembly GCA_964649755.1. GTDB lineage: Bacteria > Bacteroidota > Bacteroidia > Flavobacteriales > Flavobacteriaceae > Maribacter_A. The sequence continues at coordinate 2,645 of CAZYQR010000242.1, forward strand.
TCCTGGCTATAAAGCGCCTACTACCGCTTTGGAAATGGCTACTTATATAAAGGATTTTGCCTTAACAGGGCATAAAATGTATAATGGCAAGTTATTGCAAGTGAGTAGTAGTACGCCTTAATTTTCAATTAAATATGCCTTCTCAATAACATCCAATTCGGGAAATATTTTCAGGAATTCTTCTCTATTGGTCATCATTAGGTCAAAATGTTCCATAGTTGCATCTGAATAGCCGGAATACAGTTTTTCAACAACCTCCATTCCTTTAGTAACCTTTCCAATAGAGGGAAATCCTAGTACATCATTATAAAATATTGTATCGAGACGGGAATTATCGCCTAGATTAATAAAAAGGTCTGAAGTTCGCGTTCCTTTACCTCCTCGTGCAAAACTGAATGTACCTTTAGTATTTCCTTGTTTCACGACTTCATCTGGAACTTTTATCGAATTCCATTTTTTGCATGCAACGCTGTCATTTCCACCAAATTGGGCAACAAAACCAGGATTCACTCTATAAAAAAGACTATTGTCAAAAAAATTATGTTTTACCAGTTGATAGAAACGATCAGCGGCTTTCGGGGAAAGTCTTCGTTCTATCGCAATATCAAAATTTCCCTTTGAGGTTTCAAACCTCGCTGCGAAATTTTCAGGAGCATTTTCTTTCGTCCATTTTATGTTAAAAGTTTTTGGACTACATCCAAAAGTAAATACAATAAGAAGTACTATTAATTGAATTTTTCTCATTTCTTCATAAATTGTAGATAATACTTAAATTGTACGGCATTTGATTATAATGTGTAAAGATGATTTGTATTGGTTCCCGATAAAAAAAGAGGTTGCGGAAATTGCCGCAACCTCATATTCTTTTCCCATTAAATCCTTACTTCTTATCCTTTACTGAACAGGTACTAAGTCCGAATGGAGCATAAAGTGGGCAAAAACTAATAAAACTTGTCAACACAAAGACACCTGCTAATACTAGTAAAACTAACCCCAATGTTCCAGAAATGACATTGGTATAATAGAGAACTGCAATAACAGCGGCTATTATTATTCTTACAATCTTGTCCATACTACCCATATTTTTTTCATTTATTAAATTTTAAATTATACAACGTTGGTTTTGCTATTTGAAGTTAACTAAATATCGCTGACACTCAATATTAATTGTCAAAATTAGTGATGCTGGTTTTGATATTCGGTTACCACAGTCACCACTAGATTATTTCTATGCTATTGTTGTGTTGTTTGACCTTTTCTTTGTTTTCTAATTTTTTCATAACCCTACTGATAATCTCTCTGGCTGTTCCCAATTAGCTTGCGATTTAATAATTTCTGGATTTTGTTCCATATCTAAAACCGATTGTTCTTTAGCCAATTTACAAATAAGGAAACCCATTGGTCTGTGCCATTGGAAGCGCTACCCATGCCAAAGCCGTGGCCGCCTCTTTGAAAAATATGGGTTTCTACCATTATTTTATTTTCATTTAGTTTTTGGGCATAAAGGGTTGTTTCTTCGACTTTACAAACTTCATCATCATAGGCATGAACCATAAATGCTGGAGGCGTATCTTCAGTGACTAAATTCAACAATGTATTTTCTTCAATTTCTTCTGGAGTGAGCTTTCTGTGATATAGACTTTTTTCCAACCAACTTAAATTATCTTTTGTAAGATTGGTAACCCCATAAATCAATGCGGAAAAAGCGGGATTTTCGTTTTGGTTGGAACTTTTCCAAAGACTTAGAACAGTAGCCAAATGACTTCCTGCCGAAAACCCAAGAACGCCAATTTGATTTGTGTCGATGCTATATTCACTTGCTTTTCCATGGAGTATTTTCAGTGCTTTTCGACCATCGCTTAACGGTACAAAATGTGGTTTGTTTGAAGAGGTTGGATTAGGAAGTCTATATTTTAATACCGCTGCTGTAATTCCCTGCTTTGCCAAAGTTTTGGCCAAATCATAGCCTTCATGATACATAGCCACCAATTCATAGCCTCCTCCAGGAATAATTATTACGGCCTTACCAGAATTTTTCCCTTCAGATTT
>CAZYQR010000243.1:0-4684 GCA_964649755.1 uncultured Maribacter sp.
TGATCATAAAAACCACAGCTGCGGTCAACATCATTGGTTTTCTTCCGAACCTGTCTAGCTTGCAGTACGGACTTGATTCGAAATTGCAATTTACTTAGGATAGCTCTCCTGTCTGCAGGGATTTTTTTGGAAACCGCTAAAACTGCTTCACTCTTCAGCATTACTTCCACTTCCTTAAGATTATTCTTGAAAAGTGTGCTACCGCTAGAAACGATATCGCAGATAGCATCAGCTAGACCAATATTTGGGGCTATTTCAACAGACCCATTAATAATATGCAAATCCGCTTCAACACCTTTTTCCTTCAAGTACTCCCTAACCGTATTAGGATAAGAGGTTGCAATTCTTTTTCCTTGAAAATCTCTGACCGAATTATATTTTACGGATTTTGGAACAGCTAGTGATACCCGACATCTAGAAAACCCCAATTTTTCAACAATATCGATATCGCCACCCTTTTCAATCAATACATTTTCGCCTATAATCGCAATATCTACTACTCCGTCTCTTAAATACTGCGGAATATCCCCATTCCGTAAATAAAATACCTCCATGGGGAAATTCCTTGCGGAAGCCTTTAATTGGTCTTTACCATTATCAATTGAAACACCACAATTTTTAAGGATTTGCAACGACTCCTCATTTAAGCGTCCCGATTTCTGTATGGCAATTCTAATTTTTGTCATTACTATTTATTGTTTCATTATTGTAATATGATATCCCGCTAAATAGCGGGATTAATAAAACTAATACCATTGTGTGTGACCTGTGGTCTTCACAATGCTATGTTTTAATAAAAAAACCCGTTTGATTTCTCAAACGGGTTAGCTATATGTTGTAAATACTACAATACATTTCTACCTCGCTTGAGAGCAAGTATAAAAATGATGATGTGTATTTTGGTTTTTCATTACGTTTGTAAAATTAGAACTTATTTTCAAATCTCAAAAACAATTGTTGAAAATTGAACAATTCTTATCTAGCCAAGTACTTTAACAAACAAAACTTAGTTGTTTCCTAAAATCAATGGTAATCCCGAATCACCTGAACCAACAATAACCACTTTAGAATTAGGTGATTTTGCAAGCTCTAATGTAGCATCAATCCCTTTATCCTGAAGAATTTTATCAGTTAAGGATGCACTCAAAATTCTATTCGCATCAGCCTTACCTTGTGCCTCAATGGTCACCTTTTCGGCTTCTTTCTTTGCGGTTACCAAACGAAATTCATATTCCAATGACTCTTGTTCTTGCTTTAATTTTCGCTCAATGGCCTCTTTTATTGTAGCGGGTAAGGTAACATCCCGAATTAATATTTGATTAAGTTGAATATATTGCTCGTCAACAATTTTTTGTGTTTCATCATAAATCTCTACCTGTATTGCATCCCTTTTACTTGAGTACAATTGTTCAGGTGTATATCTGCCGACTACACTTCTTGCTGCAGATCTAATTGTAGGCAACAAAACCCTTTGGACATAGGCCTCACCTTTTTCTTGATGAAGTTTTCCTAGGAATTCACGTTTGGGTTCAAACCAAGCGGAAGCATCCAATTTAATTTCCAGTCCGTTAGAAGACAACACCTGCATTTTTTCAAATACTTCTTGTTGTCTAACCTCATAAATAAAGACTTTGTTCCAAGGAGCCACTATATGAAATCCTTCTCCCATAGGTGGTTTGTCAATTACAACCCCGTCACCAAAAGTTTTATAAAGAACTCCAGCTTCACCGGAACCAATTGTGATAGCTGATTTTGTAATTAATATCACCGCAAGGATCAATATGAAAATTGCAGGTAATGCTATTTTAGGTAATTTATCCATTTTAAAAAAATTTTAAGTTAATCCGTTATATTTTCTAATAAACCATTCTATAGACAACGCACTTATTATTATTGCCAATAGAAATTTAAAATCAAGCAAAGATACGACATTTTGATGGCTTTTCTGGATGGGTGTAAATTTGTTCTCAACCATTAAATCAGTAATTAAATCATTCGTTTGAGCTGGAAAATAAAGGTTGGCACCAGTACTTACTGCAAGCCTGTCGAGTTTTTTATAATTACTTGATGTGAATTGCTGTTCTACATCGAAATCCAATATGTTGAAACTGCCTGATTTAGATATATTCTCATTCGCAACCTTAACCATAAAGGTATATTCTCCAGGAGGCATATTACTCAAATCCGCTTCATAATAACTTCCTTTTAATAGCATTGGAAATTCTTGCATACTTCGCTCTCCTTTTTGCTTAAGCTCCAATAAAATTTCAGCATCCGAATCAAAAGAGAAAGATTCGTCAAAATAATTCGCAGCTATTTTTGCTTCACTATTGCCTTCGTAGAACGACTCGTAATTCAACACCAACCTACTTCTAGATTCATTGGAAGAAAGGTAGAACACAATCTTACCAACCAATTCATCAAAATCATTGAAATTTTGGTGTTCGCGAAAATTTTGAACTCTCCATTTCCAAAGGTTTTCTCCAAATAAAATGGCTTCGCGTTCCAAACCGTTTTCTGCTAAAACCAATAAGGGTTCGCCAATATCGGCACCTTTTATTCTCTGCCCAAGCAATATCTCATGGCCTTTATTGATAATAACTTCACCTAAATTCGTTTCCAATGGGGGATAATCATCCATTGCTAAATTTGAAATATCAAATTTGGAAAAACCTTTGTTAATCAAAGGGGTAACTTCTTCAGATTGGCCATAACTATTCTTAGTAAATGAACTTTGGGCATTATTGAGAAAATTCCAGTTTGTTTTAGGCCCACTTATTATAAAGGAATTCACATTACCTTTTTTCAAATAATCATATATCCTACTGAAAGAAAATGTTGGTTGGTAGAGAATTAAAAGGTCAATATCACTTAGGTCTTTTAAATCAACCCTTGGCTTTACAATGGTAACTGATCGCTGTTCATTACTTTCAATAGATTTTTTAAGTGCCCCGATATCAGGATGCAGTAATTCCGAGACTATCGCAACATTGGTTTTCTCATCTATTACTTCTATTGCAACAGTTTTCAAGTTGTTACGGGTATTTTTTTCATTAATCAATGGCTCCAGATTTATTCGCAATGTTTTTAAACCAACCGATGCAGCATTCACATTTATGGTTACCACTTTAGAATTGATGTCTTTGGTTAATTCCAATTTTTGGGAATGTACATTCTTACCATCCAATGCTACATTTAATTCTGTTCTTATATTCTCATTGCCATCATATGAAACGAATATTTCAACTGGGAACCTATTCTTTAAGAATGCATATTTATTGGCATTCACTTGGGTGATTCTCAAATCATCATACCTAGTTGTATCTCCCAAAACAATTGGATAAATCGGGAATTTTTGATTTTCACCATAATACTCGTAGTCCTCCCCTAACGTACTATTTCCATCTGTTAAGAGAACGACCGCACTCGCTGCATTGCCGTATATAGTATTTAGGGCCTTTAATGCTTTGACAATATTTGTCGCCTTATCTGAGAAAGCCAGGCTATCCGAAACTCCTATAGTTTTACCAAAATGATATTGCTCTAATTTAAATTTACCCGACAACTCATTTGAAGAAATTAACCTTTGTAGAATTGAATCAACCTGACCTTCTGCACCGATGTTCTTAATTGATGAAGAATTATCCGTCAGAACCAGTAAGTTAGCCTCTTCCAAAGAATAGTCTTTCTTAGTAAATTTTGGATTTACCAATAACAAAAACACACTGAACAAAGCTATAAAACGTAAAAAGGAAAGCAACAAGCGTTGCCTTCCTTTGGTTTTTGATTTGTAAAAATATTGAAAGAGTACAATTAGCATTGCCACCACAGCGGCCAAAATGATTAAAAGTACTGTTGTCGTTTGCATTTATTCTATTGCTAGTACATGTTGAATAGATAATATTTGACGAATATCCAAAGGATAGTGTAGCCCATTGTACCTAAGAAGAATTTATGTCAACATTCCACCATTAACATTCAATACCTGCCCAGTCACATAAGAAGACAAATCAGATGCGAGATACAAACATGCATTGGCAATATCTTCAGGAGTTCCTCCTCTTTTTAGAGGAATAGCATCTCGCCAACTTTGTACGACTTTCTCATCAAGTTTTCCTGTCATTTCAGTTTCAATAAACCCTGGAGCAATGGCATTGCATCTAATATTTCTTGAGCCCAACTCCAAAGCTACAGATTTTGTAAACCCTATCATACCCGCTTTGGAAGCCGCATAATTGGCCTGCCCAGCATTACCCTTTACCCCTACAACACTACTCATGTTAATAATAGAACCATAACGCTGTTTCAATAAAGTCCGCTGCACAGCTTTGGTCATATTGAAGACAGATTTCAAGTTAGTTTTGATGACTTGATCAAAGTCTTCCTCGCTCATTCTCATTAGAAGGTTGTCTTTTGTAATCCCTGCATTATTGATTAAAACATCAATCCCGTCAAAATCTTCCAAAATTTGAGTCACCAATTTTTCAGATTCTTCAAAACTTGCAGCATTACTTTTATATGCTTTTGCTTTAATGCCTTTGCTTAAGAGTTCTTTCTCTAATTCTAAAGCAGGTCCTTCACTTGAACTATATGTAAAAGCTACATTGGCACCTTGATCGGCAAACACCCGTGCGATACCCTTCCCTATTCCTCTACTTGCTCCCGTTATAATAACGTTTTTTCC
>CAZYQR010000244.1:0-4676 GCA_964649755.1 uncultured Maribacter sp.
ATAGTTTTTTTATTCTCAAAATTAAAATCGTCAATGGTCATCATGGTACTTGGCTTTAAATGAATGGCAAATGTAAAGATTTATGGGCTTCCAATTAAAATTCGAGTACCATAATTTCCCTATTTTATGGCATTAATTTACTTCTCCAAAAAAACTATCTTTGGCTTATGTTGTTCAATGAAATTTTAGGGCTTGCGCATATAAAAAACCACTTGGCCTCAAGTGCTGATGCAGGTCGTATTCCGCATGCGCAATTATTTGTTGGGTCAGAAGGTTCTGGTACTTTATCAGTGGCTTTAGCTTATGCCCAATATATTATCTGTGGCAACCAAAATGCGGAAAATAATGGGCAGCAAAATCAGGCTTGCAATATGAAGTGTGATGCCCTTTCACATCCCGACATGCATTTTGCCTTTCCGGTTTCAAACTCAGAGAAGGTAAAAAGCCATGCAGTGAGCAATCATTATATGGAAGAATGGCGACAATTCATCAAAGAACAACCTTATGGAAATCTCTTTGACTGGTATCGTTTAATTGGGATTGAAAAGAAACAAGGACAAATAGGGGTTGACGAAGCGCACGAAATTGTCAAAAAACTTTCCTTGAAATCTTATGAAGGGGGATATAAGGTAATGCTGATTTGGATGGCCGAAAAAATGAACATCGCAACAGCAAACAAGCTACTGAAGCTGATTGAAGAACCGCCTCAAAAAACCGTTTTTCTTTTGATTGCCCAAAATGAGGAACAAATTATTCAGACGATCAAATCCCGTTGTCAAGTTTTACACTTTCCGCCTCTGGCCGAAGAGTCAATTGCAAAAGCATTAGAGGATAAAGGACTCCTTCGCGAAGAAGCATTGCGGCTGGCCCATGAGGCAAATGGCAATTTTAATAAGGCATTGGATTTAATGAATAACGATTCGGAAGACTTGGTCTTTGAAAAGTGGTTTGTACAATGGGTGCGCAGTGCCTTTAAAGCCAAAGGGAATAAGGCGGCAATTCATGAGCTTATACTCTGGGCCGAGGAAGTTGCGAAGACCGGAAGGGAAACCCAAAAGAAATTTTTGCAGTATTGCATTGCTGTTATGCGCCAAGCCATGCTGATTAATTTCAATGTAAAAGAACTGGCATTTATGCGGATTCATATAGATGGTTTTCAACTGGAAAAATTCGCTCCTTTTATTCACGAAAATAATATTTTGAATATTGTAGAGGAATTGGAAGATGCCATGTACCATATTGAACGTAATGGGAATTCGAAAATAATCCTTACCGATCTTTCAATAAAATTGACTCGCTTACTGCATAAAAAAGAAAGCCCGATTGTAAATTAACCCGACTTCTAAAACAACCGAAATGGAACACCTATTGAATAACGCAACCGAAATTCTTCTTTTATTGTTTTTAGTGATAACATTTGTACAAAGCGGACTGGATAAGATTGTGGACTGGAACGGAAACTTCTCTTGGCTTAAAGGACATTTTGCCGAAAGTCCTTTAAAAAATATGGTGCCTTTGCTATTAGCTATCATTCTTATCATTGAGATGATCGCCGGTGTGCTATGTTCAATTGGTATTTATCAACTTATTGTTTCGGCCGAAAGTTCCTTGGCTTTCTATGGGGCGATTTTAGCTTGTATTGCCTTATTGATGTTGCTTTTTGGTCAGCGGATGGCAAAGGATTATGATGGGGCAAGAACCATTGCCATATACTTTATCCCTGCCATTTTCTTAGTCTTTTTGCTACATTCTTAAAACAAAAACCCCGACGGTTAGTCAGGGTTTCCAAGTTGATTTGACAACAAAATTTACTTCTTGTACTTGTCGTTTAAAATCTTAGTGATTTGAGCTGTCAAGTCATTGGCATCAGTGCCATATAATACACTACCACCATCACCACCACCTAATATATAGGTGTATGCGTTCGTTTTGCCAAAAGCTTTGATTTCTTTCTTTACTCTGTTTACTAGGCTATCCATTTCGGTTTGACCTTCCAATTGCAATTGTTGTTCTTCCTGCTGTATTTGTTGTCCCATGAATTGCCCTTTTTGTTGCATAATCGCGTATTCTTCTTGGGCCTTCGCTTGCGCCATTTTCTGTGCCTTCAATTGAAAAGCTTGGGCTTCAATTTGAAAAGCTTGGGAAATACTATCCTTTTTTTTGCCAAAAGCCTCTAATTTGGTTTTGTATTTGGCCTCTACATCTATTTTCTCTTGGTAGTCATCCATCAACTTAACATTATCAACATAACCGATTTTCTCTTGTTGGCAAGATACCATCATTAATATCACAACTGCCAATACTGATTTTTTCATTTTTTATGATTTAAATTTCCTTCTTGAAAAAGAATTAATTTTTGAATTGCGCAAAAATAGGAAAGGTTTTTAAAATTATCTCTTTTATTCCACTATTTATGATTGATCAAAAAACGTAGCTGAAGCTATATTTCAAAATAATTTGATTTGAATACTATTAGTAAAAATCATGGTATAAATATTAATTATAGAAACATTGTTTATGTATTGTTTAAAACTATCATGACTTAATCCGTATAATGCATGAAAATCAAACTTTTAACCAAATAGAATAAGTTGCTAGCGTTAACTAAAGAAAAGCCCGTAAAACGCTTTAAAATGGCTTTTATCGTCTTTTTAAGATGTAAATATGAGAAGAATACTCTTTGCTGCTCCATGCCTTAACATTTGACAAAAATCCAATTAGAAAAACCCGTAAATAATTTTGACTACCTGTTTTATATTTTTCTGAAAGCATAGAAACGTAGAACGAATCAAAAATCATAGGTTTGACTTTTACAACTTTCATACCATGCCCAGAAAATAATTTTTCGATGGCCTCTTTTGAAAAATGCCAAAGGTGCCTGGGCACATCATAGGCCGCCCAATAATTTTTATAATGTTGTGCGTCATACGATTTGAAATTGGGGACGGCAATGACCAGCGTTCCATTTTCATTTAATAAAGAAAGCAGTTTATTAATCTGGTCATCAAGATTCGGTAAATGCTCCAAAACATGCCAAAGTGTAATTACATCATATTTGCTGTTTGGAAGCATCCCTAAATTTGGGTATAAATCAATGCCCTTTTCTTGAGCTCGTATTTTGGCATCCTGATTTGGCTCTACCCCTGCAATATCCCAATCCCTTCTTTTTGCAGATAATAGAAAATCCCCGGTGCCGGCGCCAACATCCAACAGCGTTTTACCATCAGTGCTATATTTTTTGATAAGTCTAACTTTTTTAGAAAGACTGTATTTTTTTACAACTTGATAAATTTTGTCGAAAAGGGAAGTGCTGGCATCTGTATGTGAAATGTAATTTTCACTCTTGTAGTATTTGTCTAGATCTAATGGTTGCGGTTTAGTAACCAACATTTTTAAGGATTCATCGCAAAGGAGTTCAAACTCCTCACCTGTAACAGCATAATCCTTAGTTTTTAAATACGACTTCATTATAATTATGGGTAGACAAATATTCTTTTTTGAGAGTCCGAAGATACTCTAAAACAGCTTCCCGTGAAAGCGAATTGATTTGCAAACAATCCTTTTCCAAATCGCTATAAACTTCAATGGCAATATACCAGTTACCCACTCTCGAATACCCAGCGTCCTCATCTGAAAAAATAGGGTCCATTTCATCATTGCCTAATGCTGCATTTGTGAAAACATCAAGTAGAACAGGAAATAAATTAATTGACTTGTCCGGAATCTCAACATCGTAAAAAGAAAAGAAGTATTGCTGTTCGCTTATTGTAAAGGGAACGTCATCATACACATTCTCGTTGTTCAGTTGAAACTTAGTATCTACATAATTGTAGAAATGATATGCATCTTTCGGGTCTTCAAAAACAAACATTTCACGTTTGGGCAAATCCCTTTTAAAAGATTCGCCTTTGGTAATTCTATAATCATCGATATTTGGAGCTATACGCAAAGGGATGCAAGAAGAAAGAAAGAAAAACGAAATAGTAATAAATAAAAAAGCCCTCATTTTGCGGTCCGTTTAGATACGGTAGTAAGCATCAAAAACTAAGCCAGTCTATTCGTTTAGCCAGCAAATAGTACAATACAAAAATATACCTCGCTATTCCCGGATCAACAAAACTGAAGGTTAATACAAAGAATTGTTCCACGTGGAACAATAGCCGATTTAACGACCCATAAAAACCAGGAGGACACTAATATCAGATGGCGAAACGCCACTGATACGAGAAGCCTGGGAGATGGTGACCGGTTGAATTGCTTCGAGTTTTTCCCGGGCTTCATAAGACAATGATTTTAATTTAGAATAATCAAAATTACCTGGTATTTTGACATTCTCAAGTCGGTGTAATTTGTCCGCATTGTTCTTCTCCTTTTGGATGTATCCAGAATATTTCACTTGTATCTCTGTCTGTTCCATAACCTCCCTGTCCAACTCGTTATCAGAAACAAAATTAGAAACTGACTGTAATTGCATCATGTGGCCCATAGTCACATTGGGTCTAGAAAAAGACTTAAACATTTTATCTGATTGCTTAACCAACGCAGAATCCACACTTTCCAAAATAGGATTAATATCCTCAGGACTTACACTTGTGTTTCTAAAAAACCGGACAAATGCATCAGACTTTCTTTCCTTTTCTTCCATACGTTTTAATCGCTCATCTGACGCTAACCCG
>CAZYQR010000245.1:0-4675 GCA_964649755.1 uncultured Maribacter sp.
CAGGGACAAATTTCCCCATAGATGGTGGTTTTGTGACATTAAATGGTAACTAAAATATTAGAAAAAATACTATGAAGTTAATACGATTCGGAAAAGCAGGTAAAGAAAAGGCAGGTGTGCAGTTAGCAGATGGAACAAGGCTCGATGTATCCGGTTTTGGTCAAGATTATGATGAAGGTTTTTTTGGAAGTACTGGTATTATTGATTTAAAGGAATGGTTGGTTTCAAATTCAGCAACATGCCCAGTGGTTCCAAAAGAAATTAGATTAGGCGCACCTTTATGCAGACCCTCCAAAATTATCTGCATAGGATTGAATTATGCAAAACATGCAGCTGAAAGCGGAATGGATATTCCCAAGGAACCTGTATTGTTCTTTAAAGCTACCTCGGCTATCGTTGGTCCAAATGATGATATTGTTATCCCTAAAGGCAGTACAAAAACTGATTGGGAAGTTGAACTGGCTGTAGTCATTGGTAAAAAAGCCTCTTATGTGTCTGAGGAAGACGCAATGAAACATGTCGCAGGCTATGTCTTACATAATGATTACAGTGAAAGAGAATTCCAGATAGAGCGTTCTGGGCAATGGGTCAAGGGTAAAAGTTGCGACTCATTTGCCCCTTTAGGGCCTTTTATTGCCACCAAGGATGAGATTAAGGACCCACATAATCTGAATCTCTGGTTGAAACTGAATGGGGAAATGCTACAGAATAGTAACACTACTGACTTTGTTTTTAATATTCCTGAAAGTATAAGTTATATAAGTCAGTTCATGACATTGCTCCCTGGGGATATTATTTCAACGGGCACCCCTTCAGGAGTAGGGTTGGGATTTGACCCACCTCGCTATTTACATCCTGGTGATGTCATAGAATTGGGGATTGATGGGTTGGGGTCTTCTAAGCAGAAAGCTAGGGCGTTCAGGGGATAATTTATGAGGCATTTGAGCTATAAGGGCCCAAATGAGGAATCCCGAACGATAAGTTCTGTTTTCTATGGACCTATTTTGGCCGCTTTTATTTTAGCCATACTTACAAAAAGAACACGCGCCCTAGGGGCCAATATTGGAATTATAGTGGGGGTGGCCTTCAATATTTATTTATGGTTATATGTGCCACAGGTATTTTGGTTTTGGTGGAATACCCTAGAAGGTTTAATTACCATCATCGTTGCATTGGCAGCAAGTTACTTGGTCAAGCGCCAAGTAAATGAAAGATTGGAGGTAGTCTATTATTCCAGAAAGAAAGAAGTGCTTATTTTAGTAGGATGTTTTGTGGTTATGGTGTTATTCAGCCTTTATCTGCCACAATGGTTAACTTAAACAGATATTTTAATGAAGTTTGTAATAGCTCCCGATAAATACAAAGGCTCTTTAACGGCTTTTGAGTTCTGTAATGCGGTGGAAGAGGGATTAAATATGGTTTTGGAAAAAGTTGAAATAATCAAAATGCCACTCGCTGATGGTGGAGATGGTACCATTGATGTAGTCAAGCATTATCTAAAAGGGAATATTGTTAAGGTCAAGGTCAATGATCCCTTGTTCAGAACCATTGAAGCTCAGTATCTTTTTTCAAAGGAAACAAGAATCTCCTATATTGAAATGGCGGAAGCGTCCGGTCTTAAATTATTAAAGGAAGGCGAAAAGAACTGTATGCTCACAACTACCTTGGGTACTGGTGAACTTATTGCCGATGCCTTACAAAAAGGAGCAAAAGAAATTATTTTAGGAATCGGTGGTAGCGCGACTAATGACGCGGGGATAGGCATGGCATCAGCATTGGGCTTCCGTTTTTTGGACGAGAATAACGCTGTTTTGGAACCAAAGGGAGAAAATCTGATTCACATTAAAACTATTGATTCTTCAGGAGTTAATCCTCTATTGAAAAATGTCGTGGTGAAGGTAGCATGTGATGTAACCAATCCACTTTATGGTAAAAATGGTGCTGCATATGTCTATGCAAGTCAAAAAGGAGCTTCAAATGAAGATATAGAAGCTTTGGATGATGGGTTAAGAAATTATTCCAAAATAGTTCAAAGGCAATTTGGGATTGATGCACAGCAAATTGATGGTGCGGGAGCTGCCGGCGGTATGGGTGCCGGTTCAATGGTTTTCTTAAACGCCCAATTGACCTCTGGTATTGATTTGATCAAGGAGTTGGCAGATTTTGATACTAATATCAAAGGTGCTGATTGGGTCATTACAGGTGAAGGTAAGTTGGACGACCAAACACTCTCTGGAAAAACGATCAGTGGGGTCATAAAATCGGCCAAAAATCAAAATATTTCTGTGGCAGCATTGTGTGGTTCAGTAAATATATCAGTTAATACTCAAAAAGAATTAGGATTAGACTATGCAGTATCCATTGTAAAGGGAATTTCAGATTTGGAAGAAGCTATAGCTTCCAGCTATACCAATCTAGTACATGCAACCTATAACTTTGCAAGTATTTTAAAGTAAATTTTGCTATAACCTTAACTTCTTTTGAATGGTTATTAGAGATCTTTCAGACCTATCAAATTCATTTTTAGGTGTTTCCCCGTTAAGAATAGCGAGTTCAACAAGTGTTTTAATACATTCACCCTTTGGTGGTTTACCTTTGCCCTAGCTCATGAAAATAACAAGTCCGACTGCTCCGTAATCGGTTTTAGTTTCGATCCAAGCTTCCAAAACTCCGTTTTCAACTTTCGACAAAACAAAAGCAAGCTATTTTTTTAGCTTGCTCTATTTGGTATCAGTTGAATGTATAAAGTCTAGTTTTAATGTGCTGTCTTCAGTTCTCATGTAGGCGCTTTCAAGCCAATAATAATTCAATTATTGTTAGAAACATCTCATTCACAAATTTTGATTCTTCATCTACATCGTATTTCAAACAAGGCTGGTTTAAATGCCTCTAAAAAATGGTTTTCAAATGTTTGTATGGAAAGATTGCACCATTAGGTCGCCTCCGAAAGTTCACGATGGGGATATTCACTTGACCTATTTTGAAATGAGGTAATTTTCGGATTTTGTATAATTCCATCTTTGATCTCAATTGCTCGTCGGATAGTTTCACTTCCTTCCCATTTTTCCGGGCCTCCCATTATGATGGGCAAATAAGGTGTCAGGTTGTTAGATATTTCCCAAGTGGCCGCATTCCATAGATATGAAGGCGTATGGTCTACAGCATAATAATATACCTTTCCTGTCTTAAATATCGGTGTCTCAAAGTTAGTAGGTTTGGCAAATGAAAAGCCCATACCTTCATCGCAACTGATATCCACAATTAGGCAGCCTGTTTTTAGGCGATCATTTTGATCTTCCGGCATTAGCATCAAGGGGTGGTCGGTATCCTGGAGCATTCCATTTACTATGATATCTACATCAACCAATTCTTCAACAAAGGGACGGGGTTGATGTTCCGGATGTAGCGACATCAGATTACCATCTTGATCTTCCTCGAATTGATAATAATTGACTCCGGCCATTTGGTCGGCCACCAGAAAATAATGTCGTTGGGTAAACACTGTAATGTCCTGTATACCCCTGGCTTGCAATGCGCGTACGGCGCCTCTGCTTACTGAACCGAAACTAAGCACTATTGCTTTGCGATTTTGTCCATAGTTTCCATCGATTCCCATCAGGCTCATAGCATGGTGCACCCCGGCATATCCGGCAATTTCATTATTGTTTTGAAAGATATGCATTTGCCAATCTCCGTGAGCTGACCAACGATGCATGGCCTCCCAGGCAATAAGCGTTAGCTTTCGATCAATAGCTGTTTGTGTAATACCCCTTTGCTGAACACAGTGTGGCCAGCCCCAATGGATGGTCCCCTCTTTCATGTCATCAAAATCTTCCTGTAACGGTTTAGCTAATAAAGCGATATCACAGCGTTGAAAGAGCTCGGAACGACTCAGAACACCACCGCTCATGGCAGCGAGTTGGGTGTCATTCACTCCAAATGGTAAGCCATAACCCTCCTCAAAAAGCAGATGACTTTTGATCTCTCCATCTATCCAATCCAATTGATTAGGGTGGATGGGCACTCTTTTTTCCTGTTTCTTTCTAGAGGTTCCGAATACACCGACTTTAAGTAAACTCATTAGTTTTTGTTTTTTTTATCTTTTTGTTTTTAAAAGCCAAATCCAAAAGATTTGAGGGACTTGGCAAACACGTCAAAGCCTTTAAATATAGCACTTTTTTAAAGTAAAAAAGCCCTCGATTACTAGAAGGCCCGTATTTACTGAGTGATCGCGACATGTTTACCTGAGGGTTTTCCTGAAAACCCTCCCGGCTGCAATTAAGAAACCTGGTAGCTTTCGCTACTGTGTTTTGCAATTCCAATCAGTTATGAAAGCTAATCGCTTTCAACCTTTCTGTAAATACAAAACCACGCTTGCCGTGTGGTTTCTTGAATGATGTGATCGCGACAGGATTTGAACCTGTGACCATCTGTTTGGAAGGCAAAAAAAGTACTACACCTATCATCATAGAATATTTTAACATATTGTATATCAGTATTTTAATCTTATTTGCTTCCAAGAAATAGTGTGCACAAAGTGTGCATTTTTAGAAAAGATGCGCGGGTAAACTATGAGTAAACGATCTCAAATTAATTGAAAAATAGCGTGTGCATAAAGTGTGCATTGAAAACAAAAAAAGGGGCAGACCTTTCGGAAACCCCTTGTTTAAAGTGA
>CAZYQR010000246.1:0-4665 GCA_964649755.1 uncultured Maribacter sp.
TGATCGTTGGAATTACATTGATGTTGTTCTACATGATTCGTTATAAAACCGGATTAATTGGTGTTATGGACGCACGACCTGCAAGCGAATGGTGGTTTGGTACCTCACCGGAAGGATTTGGTACAGTAGCAATGATTGTCAATGTGATAGTTTCAGTTGTGGTTTCAAGAATGACCGCTCCTCCACCAGAGAATGTACAGGAAATGGTTGAGAGTATAAGAATCCCTAGCGGTGCTGGGGAAGCAAGCGACCATTAAGAAAGTTAGTTGATTAATGTAAAAGCAGTGCTCCAAGATGAAGCACTGCTTTTTTCTTATATTTATATTTCTAGTATTTTGAGATGAAAAAACGCCATGAGCAAAAATTGATAATCCTATCCATAGGCATGTTATTGATTTTGAATGTTCCTTTTTTGCTTGTATTTAATTTGGATGGTTCCGTCTTTGGTATACCTTTTTTTTATTTTGCGGTCTTCTCAATCTGGTTGGTATCGATCATAATTTCCTATATCATTTTAAAAAGATACTATGAGTAATTATGGTTTACTGATTATCATTATAGTTTACTTGGCAATATTATTCTATATCGCCTTTATTGCCGAGAAGAATTCAAAAAGCAAATGGGTCAATAATCCATATGTTTATACCTTATCACTAGCAGTATACTGTTCCGCTTGGACGTATTATGGTAGTGTGGGTATGGCCGCTAATTCCGGTGTTGGCTTTTTACCTATTTATTTGGGACCCGCGATTGCAATTCCTTTATGGATAGTACTTCTACGCAAAATCATTCGAATTTCAAAACAACATAAGATATCATCGATTGCTGATTTCATATCGTTACGATATGGCAACAGCAGGTTTTTAGGTGCCTTGATCACTATTTTATGCTTTATAGCGACGGTTCCGTATATCTCCCTACAATTAAAAGCTGTAGCTGAGACTTTTGGAATCATGGCCAACGAACCACATAAATTCGGTATAAGTATTTTTGATGATTCAACTTTTTATATCGCCTTGATTCTGGCAATTTTCGCAACGTTTTTTGGCACCCAAGAAACCGATGCTTCGGAAAAGCATAAAGGAATCGTTGCTACTGTAGCTTTCGAATCAATTTTAAAACTGGCCTTTTTCCTTATTATAGGTGTCTATGTCACGTATTACCTCTTTGACGGTACCGAGGATATTTATGAACAAATTTCAAAAACCGCTAATTTTGAAAACTTGTCAAAACTACCTGATTTAGAAAGTGGTTTTAACTGGTTTTTCATAATGATGCTTTCATTTACAGCTATATTTTTATTGCCAAGGCAATTCCAAGTAGCAGTTATTGAAAATAGTAGGGAAAAACACCTAAAAAAAGCAATTTGGCTTTTTCCCTTGTATTTATTTTTATTCAACATCTTCGTAATATTTATTGCTTGGGCAGGAAAGTTGACTTTTGATGAAACTGCTAATGCAGAATACTATACATTGTTACTTCCACTGAATAGCGACAATACTTTTTTGGCACTTCTGGTTTTCTTAGGAGGATTTTCTGCTGTGATATCCATGGTGGTGGTTTCAACCTTGGCCCTATCGAAAATGATCAGTAACAACCTGATTATTCCATATGGGTTTTTAGAAAGATTCGTCAAGGCCAAACCTGAGCAAAATGCCTCTTTTATCAAGAATATAAGACGAATTTCCATTTTTACAATTATCATACTCGCATATATCTTCTATATCAACTTTTCGATAGAATTGTCATTGTATTCCATTGGCCTAATATCATTTGTGATAATTGCCCAATTAGCACCCTCTTTCTTTATAGGTCTTTTTTGGAATCGTGGTTCATCATTGGCATCAATTATCGGAATTATAGTTGGATTTATAATTTCCGCATATACGCTAATGCTACCATTTACCATAGAGGCCTTTACCGGATCAAGTGATTTTACCGATTTCGGCTTGTTTGGAATTACTGCATTAAAACCTTATGGGCTTTTCGGATTAGATTTTTTAACTCCTCCCGCTCATGCATTTTTCTGGAGTATCTTGATGAACACTTTTTGCTATATGACCATTTCCTTGGCCTTTAAAGGTCATTACAGGGAGCGTAATTATGCCGAAATGTTCGTGGATAGTAAGAACTTTTCCTCTTTACAGGATAATGCCCTTGTCTGGAAAGGGGAAGCCTATGTGGCGGATATTAAAAATGTATTGATCAAATTTTTGGGAGAAGCTAGAACACAACGTGCGTTGAAGCTGTTTTTTAGAAAATATAATATCCACAGTGATACTCAAATGGCAGATGCCCGTTTGATTAATTTTTCCGAAAAACTATTAACGGGTAGTATTGGCAGCGCATCAGCTAAAATACTAATATCGGGGGTAGTAAAAGAAGAGGAAATTAGTTTGCCCGAAGTGTTAAAAATATTGGAAGAGTCTAAAGAAAATATTAGTAGCAACAAGGTGCTTCAGGAAAAATCTGCTGAACTTATTGACCTCACATCCCAATTAAAAGATGCCAACGATGCATTAATTACAAAAGACAAGCAGAAAGATGAGTTTTTGGATACCATTGCCCATGAATTGAAAACCCCCATAACTGGTATTCGCGCTGCATCTGAACTTCTGATGGATGAGGACGGTGATATGCCTATTGATACGAGGCAAACCTTCCTGAAGAACATTGTGAGCGACTCTGATCGCCTGTCACGATTAATCAATAACATACTTGATTTCGAAAAGCTTTCTACAGGTAGACAACAACTCAACCTGAAAAAAAGAAACATTCAAAGGACCTTAAAAAAAGCTATAGGCAACATCCAGCACATAGCGTCCAATAAAGAAATCAAGATCGTGAACAACAACAGCTTCAACTTTGAACTGCCATACGACGAGGATAGAATACTACAAGTACTTACTAATTTACTATCCAATTCAATTAAATTCTGTGAGCCTAAAAAAGGAGTAATTACGCTTGATTATAAACTGGGCAATAATTGTGTCGAAATCTATGTGAAAGACAACGGTAAAGGTATCCCCGAAGAGGATATAAATTATATTTTTAATAAATTCTATCAGTCAAAAAACCAAAATACCATAAAGCCGGAAGGTAGCGGATTAGGTTTGGCAATAAGCAAACAAATCATTGAAAAACACAATGGTAAAATTTGGGTAGAAAAAGGTACTAAAATTGGCTCAACCTTTGGTTTTATGCTACCTTTTAATTAAATTGTAAGCACTATTAGCAATGAAAAAAATATTGATCGTCGATGACGAACCAAATATTGTAATGACTTTGGAATATGCGTTCAAAAAACAGGGTTTTGAAGTATATATTGCGAGAGATGGTAGCGAGGCATTACATATTTTACAACACAATGTGCCTGATGTTGTTTTATTGGATATAATGATGCCCAATGTAGATGGTTACCAAACATTAGAACACATAAAGAACAGTAAAATGCTCAAGAACACCAAGGTCGTGTTCTTAACAGCTAAAAATAAAGTTTCAGATATTGAAAAAGGCTTAAAACTTGGAGCTGATAAATATTTAACCAAGCCGTTTTCAGTAAAAAAGATAGTTTCAGAAATACTTGGGCTACTTAGTTAATCATTGGTTTTGTGTGCAAACAACACCTATGTCTAATAAAAGTCAGTTAAAATGAAATTACGTCTCAAACCATTGGCATCGGATATCTTTATCTGTATATATGCCATTGTTTCCTTGTTTCTGCGTTTTAAATATGAGAGCGAAACTCCAATTAGTCCTATGAACTCAATTGTCATGGGTATTTGTTTCGTTGTTATACTTTGGGTGCTCATCAAATTAAAAGTACTTAATCCCAATTGGTTTGGACTGTTTAATTCTAAAAAAACCAAGTCATGAAGTACCAGGAATTCTACAAGAAGAGTATCGAAAATCCAGAATTATTCTGGGAAGAGCAATCACAAAATTTAGGTTGGTACAAACAGCCTACAGATATCCTATCCAAAGACGAAAATGATTATCCAATGTGGTTCGCAGATGGTAAATTAAATCTGAGTTATTTATATATTGACAAACATATTAAAGATGGTTTCGGAAGACAGAATACCGTCATTTATGATTAACTTTATAAATGGCTTTCCAAAGACAAGATTCGGAAATATCCCACGTAAATTACTACGTGAAATTGCCGGCCATGATGATTGCAAAATACCATCTACCAATGATGACCCTAAAATAATTGATGAGATAGCAAACGTATATAAAACACATAAAGTAGGAACCAATTAAAAAACAATTAAAATGAGTAACTACCACATTAAACATTTAGAAGAGTACTTTCAAGTTTATAGAAAGGCAATCCGAAACCCTGAGGGTTTTTGGGAAGAAATCGCAGAGGAACATTTTCTTTGGCGCAAAAAATGGGACAAGGTATTAGAATGGGATTTTACCAAACCCGAGGTAAAATGGTTTCAAGGCGCAAAATTGAACATTACCGAGAATTGCATTGACAGGCATTTGACAATCCGTAGAAATAAGACCGCAATTATTTTTGAACCTAACGACCCCAATGAAGAGGCCCAGCATATTACTTATGGGCAATTGCATGAACAGGTCTGCAAAATGGCTAATGTTCTTAAGGAAAATGGCATCAAAAAAGGGGATAGGGTCTGCATTTATCTTCCTATG
>CAZYQR010000247.1:0-4656 GCA_964649755.1 uncultured Maribacter sp.
TTAGTGGAGCATAGCAAATATGAAAAATGGGAGAATTTTGGGCAGATACCGGAGGGTCTGATCTTATTGCAAGATCACGGCGACAAAGTTTCCTTCAAAAATATTAAAGTACGAGAATTTTAAAACACGAGTTATGAAAAAAACAAGACGCAATTTTATAAAGAATACGGCCTTGGCATCCGGTGGAATCGTTTTAGGGGCAAACGCCATGAGTGCAAGTAGCTACAGAAAAATTTTAGGTTCAAACGATCGTGTTCGCGTTGGTATTTCTGGGTTTTCGAATCGTGCAAAAGGTGCATTGATTCCGGCATTTAACGGTCATTCGAAAACGCAGAATTTTGAAATCGTTGGGGTATCAGACATTTGGAATCGTCGCAGGGATGAAGGTGCTGCCTATATCCAAGAAATGACCGGCAACAAAATCAAACAGTGGGAGAATAACGAGGAGATGTATGCTAAGGACAAGATTGATGCCGTAATTATATCAACTGCCGATTTTCAGCATGCCCTTCATACAGTGCAAGCTGCTACTGCTAAAAAGGATGTGTATTGTGAAAAGCCATTTGCTGAAACAATGGCTGATGCCCGCATTGGCATGAAAGCGGTCAAAGATTCGGGTATTGTATTTCAAATCGGGTCTCAAAGAAGAAGTGGTGCCAACTATCACGCGGCCAATGATTTTATTAAATCAGGTAAATTCGGTGATATAGTTATGGTTGAAATGACCTGGAATGTCAACCAACCTGGCAGATGGCGTTTGCCTAAATTAACAAGTGAAATTAGAGAATCGGATACCGATTGGAAGCGATATCAAATGAATCGCCCAGAAGCAGCGTGGGACCCAAGGAAATATTTAGAGTACAGATTATTTTGGCCTTACTCTTCGGGTATTCCTGGCCAATGGATGTCGCACCAAATCGATACCGTCCATTGGTTCTCTGGCTTGAATCACCCAAGAAGTGTTGCTGCTAATGGTGGCATTTATTTATGGAAAGATGGACGAAAAAACTTCGATACCATGTCTGCTGTTTTTGATTATGGTCCTGCTGACGATATGAGTTCAGGCTTCCAAGTAACCTATTCTTCTAGATTTACGAACTCTGCCGGTGGAACTAAGGAAATTTATTATTCCAATGGAGGGGAATTGAACTTAGATACGAACAAGGTAAGCGATAATGGAGGACTATCTGAAAGACATTCGAAAGCAATGGGTATGCAACCCAACAAATTGGAAGGTTTTAACCTTTCAGATAACGCTCCGAAAGTAGTTACCTCTGCCAACACAGGTGCCGATAATATGACTTCATTGCATATGTTGAATTGGATGGAATGTGTGCGCAGTCGCAAGGCCACAAATGGTCCGGTAGAGGCTGGGTATAACCATTCCATTGCCAACATCATGACAACCGCAGCACTTAGAACTGGACTCAAAGCTACCTTTGATGAGGCTACCCAAAATGTTTTGGCTGGTGGAAAAGTATTCCAATATTAATAGCAAAGCATGTTGAAAATACCTAGAAATATAATTGGATGTTGCTTGATTATTACTTTGTTGTTAATATCCTGCAAGGATAAAAAGGAAGTTGCTAAGTCTGATGCTTCAATAGAAAGTAACCAGACAAAGTCATCCAAGATACGTTTTATCAATGATGAACAAAACAAAAAAGTTGACGTCATGATAAATGGCGACTTGTTCACCAGTTATAAGTATGATGGGCAAACTCCCAAACCCATTTTGTATCCGATAAGAACCAAAAGTGATAAAATTGTCACTAGGGGTTTCCCCTTTGAACCAAGGCCCAATGAGCGTGTTGATCATCCACACCATGCTGGGCTTTGGTTAAATTATGGCGATGTTAATGGATTGGATTTTTGGAATAATTCATATGCTATTTCGGCGGATGATAAGCATAAATACGGTACTATTTTCCATCAGGAAATTTTAGGCCTGAACGAAGATAAAGGCATGCTAAGTGTCAAAGCTGTTTGGCGTACGCCAAATAATGTTGATCTTTTAGAGGAAACGACCCACTTTCTTTTTAGTGAAGAAGGGGATACAAGATCCATTGACCGAACAACCACCTTAGTAGCTCTTCAAGAAGTGTCATTTAAAGATAATAAAGAAGGTATGATTGGGGTGCGTGTTGCACGTGAGCTGGAACTTCCTTCTGACAAGCCTGCAGCTTATACCGATGCAGAAGGGAACGTCACTGAGGTTAAGGCATTAAACAATGAAGGTGTCGATGGAAATTATTTTAGTAGTGAAGGTTTGACTGGTGATGCTGTGTGGGGTACTCGAAATAAATGGGTTAAATTAGAAGGTAACATGGAGGCCGAAATGGTTTCACTAACCATAATCGATCACGAAAAAAATGTAGGGTATCCTACCTATTGGCATGCTAGAGGGTATGGCCTTTTTGCGGCAAACCCTTTAGGGCAGGCTATTTTTTCTGAAGGAAAGGAAACGCTGAATTTCAAACTAAACCAAGGCGAGTCGGTAACCTTTAAATATCGCATTCTCGTGCATAATGGTTCAAAGCTTTCCAAGGAAGCTATCGATGAATCCTTTGCCGATTTCAATAAATAGTAATTTGAATTTATAATTTAAGAAAATGAGACTTCTTTTTTCATTGATTTTCACAGTTGTTATGACTGCAAATAATTTTGGGCAAGGCAGCGAGCCTATGATGAAATCTATCTTTAATGGCAAGGATTTAAAACAATGGAACATTCCTGAAAGTAATATTTGGTGGACTATGGATGCGGGTACACTATGGGCAAAAAGCGATCCAGATAAAAAAGGATCGATTTTATGGACAAAGAAAAAGTACAAAGACTTTGTGGTTCAAATGGACTTCAAATTTGGAGAAGGCACCGTTGATTCTGGTATTTTTATGCGTGGGGATGATGAAAAAAATGCTCAAATACAAATTGGGGAATCCGGTTCCTTAAAAAGGGATATGACCGCATCGCCCTATGTTCCAAAGTCAGGCTATCCTGTTGAAGCACAAGGCATCAAGGAATTATTGAAATTTGATGATTGGAACACGATTAAAGCGATGGCCAAAGGGAACACCTACAAAGTTTGGCTCAACGGAAAGGAAGTGATGAACTATACCCTTGAAAATGCCAATCTTAAAGGCCCCATTGGCATTCAGCTTCACCCCAATAGGGAAATGTCCATACAGTTCAAAAATATACTTGTTGCCCGTTTGTAATAGGCATTGGGCGTTTATGATATTTTATATTCTAACTAAAACTATAAACTAATGAGTCAATCAAACAAATAATTTTATTGATATAGGAATGGGGATAAAACGAATAGCAAAATTGGCAAATGTTTCTATAGGCACTGTAGATCGGGTATTGCATAAGCGACCAGGTGTATCAAAGGAAACAGAAAAAAGAGTCCTCAAAATTATAAAGGATATAGACTACGTAAAGAATACAACCGCTAGTAGGCTTAAATTGGCCTCAGTAAAAAAAATCAAATTTGCCATTTTAATTCCTAAAGACGAAAATCCATGGAGATGGAGTTATTGGGAACTTCCAAAAAATGGCATTATAAAAGCAGTTGAAGAGCTTTCCGAATTGGGTGTTGAAGCGGACTTTTATAATTTTTCGGATTCCACTTCATTCGCAGATCAAAGCAAGGAAATTTTCAAAGAAAATTATGACGCCATAGTCACCGTGCCATTTTTTAAAAATGAGAGCAATGGTCTCTTGAATCTTGCCAAGTCCAAAAAGATTCCTGTCGTTTTTTTGGATACGGAAATAGAATTGGAAGGTCCTGCCAATTTCATTCGTCAAAATTCATACAATGCAGGTATGGTCGCCGGGAGACTGCTACATGGACTAGTAGGGAGTGAAGGGCAATATTTTATCGTTAACATTATCAATGACAAAGGCGTTCATGCTACTGGCGAACAAAGAGAAAATGGTTTTAGAACGTTCTTTAAGACTATTGACGAGCATGTAAATATCCAAACCATAAATCATCCTGTAAATGTTGAGTTCGCGATTACCAAAGAAATGAAAGATTGGTTTAATAAAAAGGCCCTTAAGGGAATCTTTGTAACCAATTCTAGAACTCATCTCATTCCACCAATACTTAAAAAACATAACATAAGTAAAGCATTTGTTGTTGGATTCGATTTGAACGAGAAAAATATAGCTTGTTTAAAAAACAACGAAATCAATTTCATTATTAATCAAAAACCCAAGTATCAAGGCTATGCCGCGATAAAAGGGTTATATAATTTTTTAACAACAAAGGATTCTTCTGATCTAAACCTTGATATACCAATAGATATCATTGTTAAAGAAAATATTGCTGATTCTTAATTTATCATTTACTGGAGTCACTACAATCATTGTTTATATCGCAAATACCTACACCTCAGCCATAATAGGCATAGCCAAAATTCTTAAAATATTTGAAGAATCCCTTGATTGCAGTTGTGAAATAGTGCTTTAGAAGGGTTTGTTGCCTATTAAAGGCAAACACTTTGTTTATTGCTTTTTTACTTTTACTTCGCTTTTGAAACAAGTTTCAATCCTGTTCAAACAAAAAAAGCTGAACAAGAAGTTGTTCAGCTTTTATGGTCGGGGTGGCAGGATTCGAACCTGCGACCTCCGCGTCCCAAACGCGGCGCG
>CAZYQR010000248.1:0-4627 GCA_964649755.1 uncultured Maribacter sp.
CGTTTAGCATTTTTTCGCTCTTCGACAATTACAAAACCACCACCAATCGAGTAGTAGGTTTTTGATTTTTTGGTCCCGTTTTTTAGCGTTGCAACGAACTTTAATCCGTTGGCATGAAATGGGAGGAACTTTCTATTAAAAATAATATCGGCAACTGGGTCAAAAGGCAATTGCCTTTCATTATTAAAATTGATGGTTTTAGTGTCTGTTATATTTTGGACAATCCCATGAATGTCATCAACAGGAACATATTCCGGGTCAGCACCTGAAAGCCCAAGCATAACGGCATAGTCCGTCGCATGACCCTTTCCTGTCAAAGACAGTGAACCATACATCTGAACTTGAATATTTTCAACTTCTTGGAAGTGCTGTGCTGATTTCAGTTCGGAAATCCAACGTTCAGCGGCACGCCATGGTCCCAAGGTATGGGAGCTTGAAGGACCTACGCCAATTTTCAACATATCAAAAATGCTGATACACTCCATTTGCAGTTCTTATTTAATCAGGTTAAAGATAAACTTATTGTTGAATCATATTTGGAATCTTAGACTGAGACAACTTTACTTTCCAAAGTGCATTGAATGAGGCATTAATGACATCCTGTCAGTTTTCAGCTCTTGGCATATTGTTTGTCATTCACATACCGACACAATAAAATAAGCACTAATATTTTAAAATAAACATAATGAGCAAAATTATAGGTATAGATTTGGGTACGACCAACTCCTGCGTTTCTGTGATGGAAGGTAACGAGCCCGTTGTAATCCCTAATGCCGAAGGTAAGAGAACCACACCATCGGTTATCGCATTCGTAGAAGGTGGTGAAATTAAAGTGGGTGATCCTGCCAAAAGACAAGCGGTGACCAACCCGGAAAAAACGGTTTATTCAATTAAACGTTTTATGGGCAATAAATACTCCGAGTCTAAAAAAGAAGCGGATAGGGTGGCTTATAAAGTGGTAAAGGGTGACAACAATACCCCAAGAGTAGATATTGATGGTCGTTTGTATTCACCACAGGAACTTTCAGCGATGATCCTTCAGAAAATGAAGAAAACCGCTGAGGACTATTTAGGTCATGATGTAACTCGTGCGGTAATTACCGTACCGGCTTACTTTAACGATGCCCAAAGACAAGCAACGAAAGAGGCAGGTGAGATTGCCGGACTTAAAGTAGAACGTATCATCAACGAACCTACTGCGGCTTCTTTGGCCTATGGTATGGACAAAAAACATACTGACCAAAAAATAGTTGTTTTTGACTTTGGTGGTGGTACACATGATGTTTCCATCTTGGAATTGGGAGACGGCGTTTTCGAAGTATTGTCAACAGATGGTGATACGCACTTAGGCGGTGATGATGTTGATCAAAAAATAATCGATTGGTTGGCCGAAGAGTTCAAGAAAGATGAAAGTATTGATCTTCGTGATGATGCCATGGCTTTGCAACGTTTGCGTGAAGCGGCTGAAAAAGCTAAGATTGAATTGTCTTCTTCTGCACAGACTGAAATCAATTTACCTTACGTTACTGCAACAGCTTCAGGACCTAAGCATTTGGTTCGTACATTGTCTAGATCTAAATTTGAGCAATTGATCGCCGATTTGGTAAAAAGAACTATTGATCCCTGCCAAACAGCATTGAAAGCTGCAGGATTGTCAAAAAGTGATATTGATGAGATTATATTAGTTGGTGGTTCTACACGGATTCCAGCTGTTCAGGAAGCTGTTGAAAAATTCTTTGGCAAGAAACCATCGAAAGGAGTAAACCCTGATGAGGTTGTTGCCGTAGGTGCAGGCATTCAAGGTGGTGTTTTGACAGGTGATGTTAAAGATGTATTGTTATTGGATGTTACCCCACTTTCTCTTGGAATCGAAACCATGGGTAGCGTTATGACCAAGTTGATAGATGCCAATACAACAATTCCTACCAAGAAATCACAAGTATTCTCTACAGCAGCTGATAACCAGCCTTCTGTTGAAATACATGTGTTGCAAGGGGAAAGACCAATGGCAGCAGATAATAAGACTATAGGACGTTTCCATTTAGATGGAATTCCACCTGCACAAAGAGGAACGCCACAGATTGAAGTAACTTTTGATATTGATGCCAATGGTATCATCAAGGTTTCTGCGACTGATAAGGCTACGAACAAGACTCAAGATATTCGTATTGAAGCTTCTTCTGGATTGACAGATGAGGAAATTCAAAAAATGAAGGCTGAAGCAGAAGCAAATGCTGAATCTGATAAGCAAGCCAAGGAAACAGCTGATAAATTGAATGAAGCAGATGGCATGATCTTCCAGACTGAAAAGCAATTGACAGAGTTCGGTGATAAATTATCAGATGATAAGAAAAAGCCAATTGAAGATGCTTTGGAAGAACTGAAGAAGGCGCATGAGAGCAAGGATTTAGCTGTTATTACACCAGCTTTAGAGAAAATCAACGAAGCATGGAAAGTTGCTTCTGAGGAAATGTACAAGGCACAGGCCGAAGAACAACAGGCTGGAGCTTCACCAAACGGTGAGGAGACTGATGGTGCAGAAGCGGCTGAAGGTGATAGTGTTGAAGACGTAGACTTCGAAGAAGTCAAGTAGCCTGTCCTGAGCGCAGTCGAAGGGTAGACTTCGAAGAAGTCAAATAATTCGCATACACTAGTAAATTTAAAAGCACCCTGACGATACTGTCAGGGTGCTTTTTTTATTCTCAAATAATCGTCTTTACGAGCCCGTGAATTCGGGCGAAGTAATCTCTCCAATATATTAGAAATGAATTAACGGATTGCTTCACTTTAGCCTGTCTGGGGCGACAGTCGAAAGGTTCGCAATGACGTTCTATAAATCTACTACCTTATTTTTAGGCTCCTATTTAGTTCCCGCCCATAGCCATTTACAAAGAGTGAATCTTTCCGAAAAGCCACCGTTGCAAATGAAGTAGAGTCTTTGGTGTCGACCATTCCTTTAAAGTTCAAATAATGTATGCCGTCTTTTTCAACATAACCTCCAGCATGGTTATGCCCATTAAAATAGAACTTCACACAATCATATTTATCGATTATAGTAAGTAATTGATTGTAGTTCCATAGGTTATGACGGTCAGAAATTCCCAAAACTGGGAAATGGCAGTAGAAACCAACACGTTCCTTATTTTCTGTTGCCTGTTGCAACTCACTTTCTACCCATTGCAATTGCTCCGTGCTCAAACCCCCATTCCAAGGTTCAACATTTGGCATGTCTTTATCGGCTAATAAATTAAAAAGAGAGTCTGTTTGTTGTTTTTTAGCATCAGTCAATGCTCCGTGAACACTAAGATCATTCCCGTCTAAAACAATAAATCGCCATTTGTTTTTCACAAAACTGTAATAGCGGTCTTTAATATCCATTTTTTCAAACACCAAATGTTTCAATGAATCGGCAACACTAAAATCATGGTTGCCCAAAACATGGTATTTGTCTGCTTTTAAGCTCTTCCAAATAGGGGCAACCGTATCAAAACTGCTAAAATCCCTATCAATAAAATCCCCTAAATGGATTGTGTAATCTAGAGATTGCCCATTAAGAATACTTACTGCTTCCCGCAGTCGGTCAGGGGATTCTTTATAAAAACGAATATCTGTCGGTTCGCAATAGCAATACTGGCAATCGGCAACCACACCAATTTCAAATTCGGGATACTCAATTATGCTATCATTTTTGGTGTTGCAGCTTAGGAAGATAAGAATAGCGAAAAAAGGTATGGACTTATTGAACATGGTATACTGTTTAATTGATTTTCTGGCTTTGTATGGTAAAGATACAAGACAGAACTCTTTTACAATGAAATCGTTTCAACGAAAATCCGTTATGTTTTACAATAATTACGGTACGGAATTTGTTTTATAGTTGTTGTAATATAAAGTACTTTTGATATATGCATAAAATTTACGCTACTACAATCTTGAAATCATTATTGCTCCTGGCTATTTTCGGGATGGTCAGTTTCGCTCAATCCCAAGAAATCAAAATATTCACAATGGCAGATTTTGATTTGAAGGGGCCTGTGAAATCTTGTTTAGTGAGCACCAAATACGGGAAAGAGGAGTTTGATTTTAATAAAGAAGGAAAGCTGACGAAATCTGTAACTCGTTATAATGATGAAGATTATGATGTTACCTATTACAAATTTCAACGTGGTGAGCTTGTTGAAAAGCGTTTTGAGAATTATAGGAACAACATTTTCGATAGCAGTACTTCGTATGCTAATTTTTATGTAATCGACACCATTCCTGTTAGAAAGGTCACAGAAAAAATCATAACCTATGACAAAGAGTTCTTAGATCGCTATGAATACTTGTATAATGCCGATGGAATACTT
This sequence comes from uncultured Maribacter sp., assembly GCA_964649755.1. GTDB lineage: Bacteria > Bacteroidota > Bacteroidia > Flavobacteriales > Flavobacteriaceae > Maribacter_A. The sequence goes on from CAZYQR010000248.1 coordinate 4,350, forward strand.
GTAAAAATCATAAGGACCAATAATGATGGCAATGATGAGACCTTGATTGAATATACCGACTATAAAGGCGAGCAAACGCAAACCAATTCTTTAAATGGGACAATTTTGAAATCAGTTCGAAATTCATCGAAAAAAGCCAAAAACAAATCAGAACAGCGCGTTGTATTGACCAAAAAATTTCTTGAAGGAGAACCACATACTGCCTTGGAAGAAATTTTTAATATCCAAGGAAAGCTGATTTTAGAGACCCGATTTATTCAAGACCCTAAGAACAAACA
>CAZYQR010000249.1:0-4620 GCA_964649755.1 uncultured Maribacter sp.
ATTTGGGTATTCAACCTGCATACAACCCAAAGGCAAACTCGCCAATCTATTGGCTTCTCCCAAATTCAATACGGGCTTCTTAACTGCTTTTTGAATGGCATTCTGAGGTTGGGAATCGTTCTTACATCCACTGATGAACAGCGTAAAAAACAGTAATGCGAACAAATATGCTTTCTTAATATTCATAACTACTAATCCTTGACCTATAATTGAAGTTAAATATAATGGAATATTAATCGCTGCTAAACTTAATGTCGAAATATGTACTTTTTAAAATATGAATTTCACCACAGTTTTAACATTTCAAAATGCAGTTCATCTAAAAATTTGCAGTTCGTCTAAAAGTGGTGTGTCATACATCGATGATTTATAATAATCCAAAAAGTACAGGGTTATAATAATCCCAAATCAAAATCAAACCTATTTAAATGACATGTTTAGAATGTAGCAAAAACCTTGATTACTTAAGACACAAAAATTCAATGGAACGGTTAGGCGTTGAACTTTGTGAAAAACACCAAACCCGAATGGTGAAGTTGATCAAAAATAATAATACACCCGTAGAAGCCATACAGTTGTATTATGGTTTAAAGGAAGCAGGTGTGAAAGGAATGTTGGAATGGTGGGACGGCAAGAAATCCGTTGATATCGCCATCTCGCGAGTTAAACTGAATATTGAGATTGATGCAGAATATCAAATGCTAACCCATGAGCAGGCTATCAATGATTTAGAAAGGACGATGCACTCGTTTAAAAATGGTTTTACAACCATTCGCATACCCCATGTGTTGATCAAGCATTATTTAAAGGAAACAGTAAACAACATTCTAGGAATAATGGAAGGGCTAAAAGCCAATATTAAGGTGATTTAAGCGTTAGAGAACTTTAAACGAATTATAAACATGATGTTATGAGCACATATAAAAAGATTTTGACAATGCCGTTAAGGCTTGCAATAGTCGTTTTATTATTGGGCATGCTGATGAAATTCCTGGAGTGGCCAATGGCCAAGCATGTAATGTTCGTATCGTTCGCTGTTATTGGTATACTCTATGTTTTTCGATTTTTTAAAAAAACATCGAGACACTTTGTTGACTATGTTAAAATGGTACTGGTCTTTTTCTGGACAACCAATGGAATTTTCAGTATTATGGATTTTCCTTATACGATAATGTTCCAGGTAATCATCGCAATATCGTTCGTATTATGGTTTATTCTGGAAGGAACGGCTTATTTTCTTGATGATGACCGAAAAGCAAAAAACAGTACAAAACAATTAATGTGGAATTTTGCAATGGTCGCCGGTACTTTAGCCATTATTGTAGGAAGTATCCTTAAGATATTGAGCTGGGAATATGCTCTGCCCTTGCTTATTTTGGGAATTGTAATTCTTGCAGCTTATATATTGAAAGACGTCTTTGTGGCTGATAAAATCGCTGGTAAAGATCGAAATAATGAAGAATTTCAATTGTAATTTGATTTTTTAATCCCTCTTATAATCAATTTTTGTATCTTATTTCTCTAAGAAGAACTTATGAGAAATATAGATCGAAGGAATTGGCTGAAGACTGTTGGATTATCTGGCAGTTTTGCTCTTTTAGGAGGGTTTGAAGCTCTTTCTTTCCAGTTGCCTAATAATCCTATTAACAGTGACTCGTTGGCAAGGCTCAATGCTAATGAAAATCCCTACGGACCGTCAAAACGGGTTAGGAAAGTGATTTCCGATAATTTTGATTTAGGTTGTCGTTATCCTTTCAGAACTTTATCATCCCTTACCGAAAAGATTGCCGAAAAAGAAGGTGTTTCTAAAGACCATATTGTAATAACTGGTGGTTCTACTGAAGGATTGAAAGCAGCTGGCTTGACTTTCGGTGGTTTTGGAGATGGTGAAATCATTGCTGCTGACCCCACCTTTCAGGCTATGCTCAGATATGCCGAGACTTTTGGAACCAAGGTTCATAGAGTACCTGTCAATGCTAAAATGGAGCATGATTTAGGAGCTATGGCCAGCAAAGTAAACAACAAAACCAAATTGATCTTTATTTGCAACCCCAATAACCCAACAGGGACGTTATTGGATAAAAATAAATTGATTGATTTTTGTAAAACACATGATAAGCAAGCGGTGATATTCAGTGATGAGGCGTACTACGATTTTATTACCGAACCTGACTATCCTTCAATGGTTAAACTGGTCAAAGAGGGTCGTAATATTATCGTTTCCAAGACTTTCTCCAAGATATATGGACTAGCAGGTTTACGCGTTGGATATTTGGTCGCTAGACCCGATATTGCTAATCAATTAAAGGCGAGTGTAATGGCCAATACCAACACTTTGGCCATAGAAGCTGCAAAAGAAGCTTTAGAGGATGACGATTTCTATAAATTCGGCATTTTGAATAATATGGAAGCTAAAAAACTTATTTATAGTACTTTGGATGATCTGGGGCTTGAATATATAAAATCACACACAAATTTTATTTTTTTTAAAACAGGTAGGCCTATAAACGAAATGATAAGTGCCATGCAGCATGAAAATATTTTAATTGGCAGACCCTTCCCACCTTTTTATAATTGGGCTCGAATCAGTACTGGAAAAATGGCCGATATGGAACGATTTGGAATCGCATTAAAAAAGGTGATGGGATAAAACAATACCCTGCCAAGCCTATTATTTCGCATCAAAACTCCATCTCCGATAACTAATTACTAGTGTTCGGACAGTCTTAATAGTTATTCGTCCTTACCTACTTGTATTTATTCTCAATAATTACTTCATTTAATCCTAATAGATTAGAGCCTTTCTAATTTATTTAAATACAATTGTTCATCGCTTTATTTGAAGATGATTTTCTTCCCCTTTGTAATTGAATGTACAATTTAAAACAAATAACAAATTTGAATAAATACAACAGATATAAATCTTAAACAACTTGATTATGAAAAACACTATTCTAGTGTTTTTAGCATGCATACTGAGTTTTCAATTTTCGAAGGCGCAAGAAATAAGTACTCACCAATATCGGAGAGTTGCCCCAGAAGATATGCAGGAATATATCAAAAGAGAAACCACTTATTGGAATAAATGGGCCGAAAATGAGGTTAAAAAAGGAAATCTAACCTTTTGGGGAATATTTCAAAGAATGGGAGGTATTGATCAAGAAAATGCTCCTAATATATTGATTATCAACACTTATAAAGATTTGGACAAAGGTGCGAATTGGGCTGGTATAAGTGACATTTTTCCAAACGTAAAAATGGAAGACATACAGACGAGCACCCTAAGTAAGAACACGGATCAAATATTTCTTCGTGATCTTGATAATCACATTGAAGGTCCTGGTGTAGTTCCAATGAATGATTTTAAATATGTTCGTGTTATCTACCACAACACAAAAAATAATGGTAAGCATCTTGCATTTGAAAAAGACAAATGGAAACCTATGGTTCAAAAAGCGATGAACGAAGGTAAAACAAGTATGAAAGGTTGGGGAAATTCTGTTATAATATCTCCGTCATCCAATAGTTTTCCGTTTAGTAGTGCATCATATGATCTATTTTCAACAGCACATGCAGCCTTATCACCTGCCTTTAATGATGAATTGGTTGTTCCTGATGGATTTTGGGATGATATTGTTGGAAACTATGACGGACCACGGAATTCCCAGCTTTATAGAATAGTAAGTGTTGTAACACCAACGTCTGAATAATCCATATCATATTGGATAAGCCAATCATAACCAATTGATCATCGATTTTTATAAAATCAAAGTGAAGCCAGAAATCACTTAAAAAACGGGGTATATTATAAAATGCCATTTATTTAATAAATAATCATAAAATGAAAAATATTCTTGTACAGTTTACATTCTCCAATACTGATATAAAAGTATATGAGGGCATAGTGAAAGACCTGGAAAACTTAGGAATGGGTAAAATTCCAGAACGACTATACCATGTATCAGCACAGGACGGCAATGGTTGGCACGTTACTGATGTGTGGGAATCAGAGGAAGCATTTAACAAGTTTGGCGAAACAATGATGCCTCTTCATATCAAGCATGGGGGAACTCCTGCTGAACCAACAATTTTAAAGGTGCATAGCATAATTGTTCCTTAAAATCCGAGAAATGATTTTTAGGTGGGCTAATAGGAATTGCCTGTTTGCCCACTTTTTTATTTATGATTATTGATAATATTACTCGATAAACTGTTGTATTTAAAGGTTTTACGGGTTTTATAAAATTTCCTTTGATACATAAAAAGTGCACTTAAACTGATTTAAATCCCTACACCGAATATTCCTTCCATTGCGCGAAGAAAAAAAAGTTTCAGCTTCATAATTCTGTTATTACTATATAATAAACCCAGTCTTATGAATAAGAAATCTACTTTATCGTACGTCTTGTACGTTTTTTGTGCTTTTTGCTTTATATGGGCATTGTATGTGCTACTGTTTATAAAGTAAAAATTCTAAACATATCCAGAAAACAACCATTTTACCACAGTAAAGTTTTGGTCAATTGCAAGTACAAAAACTTTAATCCTTTACTGGATTAGAAATAGTTCTTACCACTTTTAAGATTTCGTAATAGGCACTTGCAAAAATTTAACCTTATT
>CAZYQR010000250.1:0-4617 GCA_964649755.1 uncultured Maribacter sp.
ATTTTACCTGGTACTACGCGAAGCGTCTCAAACAGGGAATCACCATAACGGAGGCCCCTATTTTCATGATTCAAAAAATTGGAAGTGGTGGGCATTAATTGCCCATTGTAGTTTACCATTCAAATGATTTTTTATGCGAAAGCCCGTAGAAAAAATGGCCATAAAAAAGGCCCTGAAAAATTCAAGGCCAAAGATAACTATTGTCAGTTAGTTTTATTTAGATCCCAAAACCTGTTTTAAGTCGCCCACTTGATTTTCCCATAACATTTTTGCTTCATCCACCTCATCTTCCTCAGCAAAATCGGTAATGAACAACGAGACATCCTTGGTAATTTCATCCACTATGATTTTCATCTCGAAGTACGAATCGTCTTCGTTCTCTTCCCATGCGAATTTCACAAACTCATTACTTTTCTTTTTCAGCAATTTCGCCTCTTCTTCAGAGCCGTCCCAAATAAAACTGAACATCTCACCCCTTAAATTTACATTGTCAGCAAACCATTCAGACAGGCCGGAAGGCGTGGCCAGATATTGGTACAACATCTGTGGGGAAGATTGTATAACGAACTCAAGTTCGAATTGGGTTTTATCGCTCATTCTATTATTAGGTTTATGAGAAGCAATATATATATTTAAATAAGATTAAAAAATAAAACTTTCAGAATAATTTTTTGATTGTTGAATGTTGACGGAGCGGAAATTAAACTTTATATTTGCAGCCGTTTAAAAACCTCCATGGCGAGGTAGCTCAGCTGGTTAGAGCGTCGGATTCATAACCCGGAGGTCGCGGGATCGTGCCCCGCTCTCGCTACAAGTAATCAAAGGAATCCCAAAAACAGGGGTTCCTTTTTGTTTTAAAAAACAACATCGTTACACGTATGGCTATAATTAAGTGCTCCCCTTCCCTTAAAAGAAAGTACATATATTTATATAGCTCGATATATTTATAGAAAATCCAAATGGATTACCACTGCGGAATAATCCCTAGACCGCCATCCAAAAGCTTGGCACGTAAAATCATATTTATTTTTTTTCAGCGCTAAAATCAATCACTAAAAAAATAAAAGCTATTTCTTCATATAGTCAAAAATAATTTTGACTATTTATTTATTAATCGTAATATTGCAATGAATCAATGATATTAAAAAATGGGATTGACCAAAAGCGAAATGTTTACCGAGCAACAAAATGAAATTGCACTTTTTGCCAAAGTCTTTGGACATCCTGCTAGAGTTGCTATTTTACAACATTTATTCAAAATCGATACTTGTGTTTGTGGGGATTTGGTAGATGAGATAGGATTGGCACAACCAACAATTTCACAACATTTAAAGGAATTAAAGCATTTGGGGTTGATTAAAGGAAATATTGAAGGAACAAGTGTTTGCTATTGCATAAACAAAGAAAATTGGGTCAAAATGAAAGAAGTTATGCTACTGTTTTTAGACCAAGACATATCGAAAGAAAATTGTTGTTGAAATTTTTTTAGGTCATCCATTCTATAATCTTCAAAAAAGTAAAAATGAAAAAAGAACAAGAATTAAAAAATATAGTGAAAGAGCGTTATGCCAAGATCGCTGAACAGGGCAAGGTAGAAAATGCTTCGTCTTGTTGTGGCGCGACCGCACCTTCCAATAAGGTTTACAACATTATGATGGATGACTATACCGACACCAAAGGCTATGTTGAAGACGCCGATTTAGGGTTAGGTTGTGGTCTTCCAACCCAATTCGCCAAAATAAAAAAAGGGGATACTGTAATAGACTTAGGTTCTGGTGCAGGGAATGATTGTTTTGTGGCCCGCCACGAAACTGGTCATGAAGGTAAAGTAATTGGTATTGATTTTACACCAATTATGATTCAAAAAGCCCGTATAAATGCGGAGAAATTAGGCTACAACAATGTGGAATTTAGAGAAGGGGATATTGATACCTTGCCTGTGAGCAATGAAATTGGGGACGTAATTGTAAGTAATTGTGTATTGAACCTGGTTCCTAATAAGGACAAAGTCATTGGAGAGATGTATAGGGTATTAAAACCTGCTGGCCACTTTAGTGTTTCGGATATTGTTTTGGTTGGTAACCTTCCAGATGCTTTAAAAGCAGATGCCGAAATGTATGCGGGATGTGTTGCGGGAGCCATTCAGAAATCGGAATACCTACAACTTATAGAAGATAAAGGCTTTCAAAACATAAAAGTCCAAAAAGAAAAGCCAATCGTTATTCCTAGTGATATCCTTGGCAAATATCTTTCCAATGAAGAGACAAAGGATTTCAACAAAGGAGGTACAGGGATTTTCAGTATCACGGTTTATGCCGAAAAACCAGGGACAAAACGAGAAAAACAAAAAGTGAATCTTTCAGAAATTGAATCTGAAAGTTCTTGTGCCCCTGGAAGCGGATGCTGTTAACCTATCAATCCCATAAATACCATCCAAAAATGTCATTATTCAATAAGATTGAGAATATCATATCAACATTAGATGTTGAATCCATCTCAAATGAACGCAAAGAAACGCTAAAACCATTAATTGAATTTGTTCAAAAAAGGAATCAAACCAATCTAGAAATCCGAATCAATTTTATTTGTACCCACAACTCTCGAAGAAGTCATTTATCGCAAGTTTGGGCACAAACAATGGCTTATTATTTCAAAACAAAAAATGTGTTTTGCTATTCGGGAGGAACAGAAGCAACAGCGCTGTTCCCAATGGTAGCGGAAACATTAAAAAATTCAGGTTTTAAAATAAACACCATCTCAAAAGGCGAAAACCCTATTTATTGCATAAAATACGCAGAAAATCAGCATCCTATAATTGGGTATTCAAAAAAATTCGATGATGACTTTAACCCAAAATCTGAATTTGCGGCCATTATGACCTGTTCGCACGCTGATGAAGGTTGCCCTTTTATTGCGGGTGCTGAAAAACGTATCCCAATCACTTTTGAAGACCCAAAAGCATTTGACAATACATCACAGCAGGCTGAAAAATACAACGAAAGAAGCCTGCAAATTGCAACCGAACTATTTTATGTTTTCTCCCAAATCAATTCTTAATAATGGCATCCACAAAAAAATTAAGTTTTCTCGACCGTTATCTGACACTTTGGATCTTCATTGCAATGGCCTTAGGTGTTGGCATCGGTTATTTTATTCCTTCGTTTCCAAACGTAATTAATTCTTTCAGTAGTGGGACAACCAATATTCCCATAGCAATCGGGTTGATTTTAATGATGTATCCACCTTTGGCAAAGGTCAATTATTCACTATTGCCAAAAGTTTTCCGTAACACCAAAATCCTTTCAGTTTCACTGCTTCTAAATTGGATTATTGGTCCCGTTTTAATGTTTGTTTTGGCCATCACTTTTTTAAGGGATTATCCAGAATATATGGTCGGACTGATTTTGATTGGTTTAGCGCGTTGTATTGCAATGGTCTTGGTTTGGAACGACCTGGCCGAAGGAAGTAGCGAATATGGAGCAGGCTTAGTAGCATTAAATAGCATTTTTCAAGTGTTTGCTTATAGTTTTTACGCTTGGATTTTTATAACTGTTCTTCCACCCTATTTCGGATTTGACGGCGCAATTGTGGATATTTCAATCGGGACTATTGCCGAAAGTGTCGCCATTTATTTAGGTATTCCTTTTATAATGGGAATCTTGAGCCGAAAGATTTTAGTAAAATTAAAAGGCGAAGAATGGTACACGAAAAAATTTATTCCGACTATATCGCCTTTGACTTTGATTGCACTTTTATTTACAATTGTGGTTATGTTCTCGCTTAAAGGTGAATTAATTGTTGAAATTCCAATGGACGTTTTAATTATCGCTATTCCGCTACTTATCTATTTTAGTTTAATGTTTCTCATTGGGTTTTTCCTTACCAAGGCAATGGGAGCGGAATATGACAAAACAGCCTCAGTGGCATTTACAGCAGCAGGAAATAACTTTGAATTGGCGATTGCTGTTGCCATTGCAGTTTTCGGACTAAATTCGGGACAAGCCTTTGCAGGAGTGATTGGTCCATTAGTAGAGGTTCCTGCTTTGATTTTATTGGTTCGAGTTTCCTTTTGGTTACGGAAAAAGTACTACAAAAAAGCAATCGTTTAATGACGAACAGAACGAATAAAATGTGTTTAAACAATACCCGAAAAAGTATTAAATTGAAGGTGGTTTCATGAAATTAATATGTGTTACGATATAAAGGCAAGTCTAGAAGCTCAATTAACAAGAGCACAAAGGGAACAAGATTATCAGGCCATTGAGGAAATCATGGAAAAATTGATTCCCTTGACCGACCTACCTATTCATCATGCTTCTGGATTTAGCCATCCTGAATTGCTTATCTATACGGATCGGTCCCCAAATTTTCCTGAAGTAGCCACTTGGGGGCTTGTACCCCATTGGGTCAAGGATGACGAACAGCGTAAAAAATTATGGAACCAAACCTTGAATGCTAGAGGGGAAACCATTTTCGAGAAGCCATCTTTTCGTAATGCTGCCAAAAACAATCGTTGTATCGTTTATGTTGACGGGTTTTATGAGCACCATCACTTTGATGGCAAAACCTATCCATTTTTCAACTCTTAAAGCTGGAGCTTGAACACCCAATCAAGAT
>CAZYQR010000251.1:0-4599 GCA_964649755.1 uncultured Maribacter sp.
AACCCCGATTTGGCAAGTTCAGCCAGCCAAAAAATATTGACACCCGAAGAAGCTGAAAGAGAAGCAAGAGAATCTACTCAGAAGACCTTGGATGAGTTTTTCGACTTTGTCGACGATATGGAACGTAAAGATTGGTTTGTGCAGTATATTAATACCATTGTGGGCGAGTTTGACCCCCATACGTTTTACTTTGCTCCTGAAGAAAAGGAGAAGTTTGATACCAGTATGTCTGGTAAATTCGAAGGTATAGGCGCCCGTTTGCAAAAGAAGCCTGAAGGGGCAAAAATCGTTGAGATTATTTCTGGTGGCCCAGTTTGGAGAGACAAACGATTAGAGGTTGGCGATGAAATAATTAGAGTAGGCCAAAACGGTAAAGACCCTATTGATATAGTCGGTATGCGGTTAAATGATGCCATTAAATTGATAAAAGGCCCAGAAGGGACAGTTGTAGATCTTACTGTAAGAAAGGTAGATGGTGCTATCGATGTCATCTCTCTAACAAGGGATGTTGTTGAGTTGGAAGAATCCTATGCGAAATCAGCCAATATCATTAAAGATAACCAACGATACGGACTTATAAATCTTCCTAAGTTTTATGTTGATTTTAATGATTATTCTGAAAGAAATGCGGCAACGGATGTGGCCAAAGAGGTAGAAAGATTAAAGCAAGAAGGTGCAGAAGGATTGATTCTTGATCTTCGGGATAATGGAGGCGGATCTTTAAAAACTGTGGTTGAAATGGCTGGCTTGTTTATTAAGGACGGTCCGATAGTTCAAGTACGTTCCAATGGTAAAGGCAAAGATGTCTACGACGACAAGGATGAACGCATTCAATGGGATGGTCCTTTGGTAATTTTAGTGAATGAACTTTCCGCATCAGCTTCTGAAATTTTGGCGGCTGCAATGCAAGATTACAAAAGAGCAATTGTAATAGGCAGCAAACAAACATTTGGTAAAGGAACCGTTCAAAATGTGATTCCATTGGATAATATTGTTCGTAGTAATGAGCATGGTGATTTGGGAGCCATTAAGTTGACTACTCAGAAGTTTTACAGGATTAATGGTGGCTCAACACAGTTAGAGGGAGTAAAAAGTGATGTGGTTGTTCCGGATAAATACAGCTATATAGATTTAGGGGAAAGAGATCAATCGACCCCATTAAAGTGGGATAAGATCACACCTGCGGATTATAAGATATGGGATGGTTACATAGATTATGAACAAACCATTGCAAATAGTAATAGAAGAATGGCTGCAAATCCTCAAATTGAATTAATTGAGGAACATGCCAAATGGATTAAATCCGAGCAAGATGAAAACTTGATTTCTTTGAATTATGATATTTACAAGACCGAAGAAAAGAAAGATAAAGCTAAATCAGATTACTTTAAATCGCTTTCGGAATATGATTCCAAGTTGACCTTTGAGTCTTTACAGTATGAAGAGGAATTATTCACCAAAGATTCTATTCTAAGGGAAAAAAGAGACCGTTGGCATAAGGACCTTGCTAAAGATGTTTATGTTGAAGAAGCAGTGAACGTTTTACAAGACCTTAAGATCAATAACCTTAAACATGCTAAATTAGCTAGTGTAAAAGGCTAATTATATATAAAATAAACTTGTTTACAAAACCCTGGCAATTCTGTCAGGGTTTTTGTTTTTGCTATTTTATAAACAATAATAATTTTTTTAGCTATACGCATATAATCAAATCGTCCCTTGTTACCCATTAGAATAAAAAAGCCCCACAAATAATGCGGGGCTTTCGATTTTCATACCATAAGGTCAAAAAATATTCTTTATCTAACCTATCTTTTTTCAAACAAGGCTTCCATTTCTTCCAGTGTTTTACCCTTTGTTTCAGGGATATATTTATATACGAATAGTATGATAATCACAATAAACGCCGAGAACAGAAAATAGGGTAGCGCATTGTTCCATGTGCCTCCATCCATAATTAATCTATTGGCATCACTTTCGACTATTACAGGGAAAGATTGCGAAACCAAATAGTTGGCCAACCATTGCCCAGCTACTGCTACTGCCATAGCTGCACTTCTAATTTTATTAGGAAAAATTTCTGATAACAGTACCCAAACAATCGGTCCCATTGACATGGCAAATGCGCCAATAAATATCAAAACGCCAATAAGACTTAAAATACCTTCTGTAGTAGAAATAGTTGGTAACCCTGCCGAATTTATCTGGGAATAATCACTGAAATATAGCGTGAAACCCATTATTAAAAAGCCTATTAGCATACCAAAACCACCTATAATCAATAAAGGTTTTCTACCTAATTTATCAACCGTGAACATTGCAATAAAAGTAAATACCAAATTAACAGTCGCTAATAGTATTTGCTGTAAAAGAACATCATCTTGTCCAAAACCTAAGGCTTGTTCAAAAATATCGGCACCATAATAAAGTACCGCATTAATTCCTGTGAATTGTTGTAATACTGATAGTACTGTCCCAATAATCACTATGGGTAACATTGACTTACTGAATATAGAGGCTTTTACCTTTGTGCTTTCTTTTATAATTGAATCCCTAATTTGCTTGACTTCCTTGGCCGCAATTTCCTTACCGTGGATTCTCGCCAAAATATTTTCGGCTTCTTCCTCTCTCCCTTTGATCATTAACCAACGTGGACTTTTCGGCACAAAAAACAACATTATAAAAAACAGTCCAGCAGGTATCATTTCCGACCAAAACATATTCCGCCATCCAAAAGCAATGTTTTCACTTTCGCTCAGTTTGGCCCCAATAAAATAAGTAACTAAAAAGACTACAAAAAATCCGATAACAACTGCCAATTGGTAGAAGGTTACCAAGATTCCCCTATTCTTGGCAGGGGCAATCTCCGCAATATACATAGGCGCGTTCATTGAGGCCATACCAATAGCAATACCCCCGATTAGTCTAAAAATAACCAACAACGTTGTTGATTCTGGTAATATACTCGGTAAACCAGAACCCCATGCTGAAATCATGAAAAGTAAAGCAGCAATAATCAACGAGTTTTTCCTGCCTATGGACCTGCTTATGATACCGGCACAAGCAGCACCTACTAGAGCCCCTAAAAGGGCACTACTTACAATAAAGCCTTTTAGAGCTCCCGTTAATTCAAAATATTTAGAAAAATAAAACTGGGTGCCGTTTATGACCCCAGTGTCGTAACCAAACAACAACCCACCCAGGGTAATGACAATGGTTATAAAATAAATATTGATTTTTGTAGTCGAAGTTTTACCCATGGTTACTTTGGTTTAAGGTTATTTATTTAGAACTCTTCATGGTTGTGTTTTGATTAAAAGTTTGGCTTATGATTTAAGGCAAAGGATACTAATTGGTCAAAAGTATTAATAATACCAAAAATGCTAACTTTCTTTGAGTAATTCTAATGTATTAAGATTTAATTCAGATTAAATAATAAACGAACCAAATATAACTTTTTTGTTCTGGAATCGATCATCTCAATTATTTTAAATATTCAGCTTTTTCAAATTGACCTGATTGGAAAATTGTTTCAACAAGATTTTTAACTTTGGGTCAATGTGATTTTTGCAAAAAGGTTTGTCTGGATTATTATAATAATAGTTAGCAAACTGTTTTTCGGAAGGCTTAAATTCATGAAACGATAATACCCCGGTAATTAGATTATTATCATACTCTTTTTGTATTGACTGTAGCATCCGCCTAACTTCATCGAGTTGTACTTCTGAAAATACATAAATAGCGGAACGATATTTGGAGCGCATCTGGTGATTGACCGTGCTCTTGTGAGTTCTTAAATGAATTTCAACCAATAGTTGTAACGGAATTGTATCTGGGTCATAATGAACTATGACCGCTTCGGAGAAGGTGTTATTTTCCTCTGTTGATGCGATATGACCTTGGTCTACTTTGGATACACCGATCAAAGATTGAAATACCGCTTCAGTGCACCAATGGCATCCACCTCCAAATCCGATTTTTTTAAGCTTTACCATTAATTCCATAATTCATAGATTTTTAAATCTGATCGTAAAAGTGTGTTATTTGGATCTGCACCAAAAAGTGATTGTGCCACTTTGCCCTTGTTATCTGCCAACATCAGGTGAGGTGTTCGACCAACTGCGTATGTATTGAATGTGTTTGAAGGAGTATTGGTTATTGGTAAATACCAGTTCATATAAATTGGTTTATATTTTAATTAATGGTAGTCAGTTCCAAGCCAGTAGTTTGCGTTCATCCCAATACATGGCTTCTGAAATTCTAAAGGCATTCAATTGTTGGAATTCATCTTCACTAAGTGTGAACGATTTGGCTTTAATATTGCCCTCTAAATGCACATGGTTTGAGGCACCACTAAGCACCATACTTTCTGGGATGTTATTACCACAATAATGAAGAGCTATTGCATCAACTCCTACCTGGTGTTTCTGCGCCAAGGCTTCTAGGTAATCGAATAGTTTACAATAATGATTAAATTTTTTATTCCGAAATAAACGCCCATTTGCCAATGCTTCTTTTATAATGAGTTTTTTCCCTTGCTTTTTTAATTCATTGGCAATTGACATTACACTTTGATCCAATATATTATAGGTTACTTGA
>CAZYQR010000252.1:0-4593 GCA_964649755.1 uncultured Maribacter sp.
AAATTCAAGGCAGAGCAGGCGTCAACTGTTTTAAATGAAATTACCTATCAAGTGGGGCGTACAGGAGCAATAACCCCAGTAGCCAATTTAGTGCCTGTTTTACTGGCTGGTACTACAGTGAAAAGAGCATCTTTACACAATGCGGACCAAATTGAAAAGCTCGATATTCGGGAAGGTGATACGGTTTTTGTGGAGAAGGGCGGTGAGATAATCCCAAAAATTATTGGTGTCGATTTTTCAAAACGTGGCGTTGATTCCCAATCAACAAAATATATCACCCATTGCCCTGAATGTGGTACAGAATTAGTGCGCTCTGAAGGCGATGCCAAGCACTATTGTACGAATTTTTATGGTTGTCCTACCCAGATAACAGGGCGGATACAACACTTTATTTCGCGTAAGGCTATGGATATAGAAGGATTGGGAGGGGAAACTGTTGAACTCCTTTTTAAGGAAGGACTTATACGTAACTACGCGGATTTGTACATCTTGACCAAAGAACAGATAATGCCCTTGGAACGTATGGCCGAAAAATCAGCTGAAAATTTGGTTCATGGGGTGGCTGAGTCGGTCAATATTCCTTTTGAACGGGTTTTATTCGCCTTAGGAATACGATTTGTTGGTGAGACGGTGGCCAAGAAGTTGGCAAAAGCCTATAAGAATATTGATGCTTTAATCACCGCATCTGTTGATGATTTGAAGGCTGTGGACGAAATTGGGGAACGCATCGCCCAAAGTGTAGTTGAGTTCTTCCAAAATGAAAGAAATCTAGAGAACATTGTCCGCTTGAAAAGTTACGGATTACAATTTGAATTATCGGCGGATAAGCTTCTAAACCAAACTGAAATACTCAAGGGAAAGACTTTTGTCGTTTCCGGGGTTTTTGAAACCCTAAGCAGGGATGAACTCAAAAAATTAATTGAAGACAATGGGGGTAAAGTAAGCTCATCCATTTCATCTAAAACATCATATTTGGTAGCGGGTGATAAAATGGGTCCGAGTAAAAGAACAAAAGCTGAAAGTTTAGGAGTGTCGATAATATCTGAACAGGCTTTTATTGACATGGTGAATTAAGTATTCGTTTATGATAACCAATACAACAAGACGTTTTTGGTATGCACTATTATCCTCAATAGCGTTTTTAGTGCGTTACAGATATTTTAAAAAATGGTTTTGGGTAGTTGCTTTGATTCTGATTATTGGTTTTGTAATTCCACAGCAAATGATAATTCCTGTTAGTGGGGCGACAGCTAAAAGTTGGGCCGTTGATTCATTTTGGGCCTACCCTTGGGGAACATCAATAACACATAAGGGTATTGATATATTTGCAGATAGGGGTACAAATGTTATTTCATCTACCTACGGGATGGTGGTATATACCCATGAAGGGGGCAAGGGAGGTAAGTCAGTTATGATTTTGGGGCCAAAATGGCGTTTTCATTATTATGCGCATTTAGATTCTTATGATGCTTTTACCTTTCAGCCCATTAAACCTGGAACTGTTTTAGGAACGGTTGGCGATACTGGTAATGCCAAAGGAAAACCACCGCATCTACATTATGCCATAACCACTCCTTTTCCTTATCCGCAACTATATGATTCAGAATCTGTTCAAGGATGGAAAAAAATGTTTCATTTAAGTCCAGATACTTGGTTGCGCTAAGAAAATAGCGTTTAATTTTGAAGACTTAATATTTATTAATATAGAATCAGATGAATTACTTTTTAATAGCCACCGTTCTAGTTTTTCTTTCGGCCACATTTGGTTTTATCAATGTCCGCTTTCTTAAATTAC
This sequence comes from uncultured Maribacter sp., assembly GCA_964649755.1. Classification (GTDB taxonomy): domain Bacteria; phylum Bacteroidota; class Bacteroidia; order Flavobacteriales; family Flavobacteriaceae; genus Maribacter_A. Next base: position 1,796 of record CAZYQR010000252.1, read on the forward strand.
CAAATACCATAGGTCTTATGGTCATTACCATATTGTTCACACTGGGAGTTTTTGTTTTAAGTTATTTTGATGACACGCTTTTAAATGCTGAAAAATACATCATCACTCAGATAGATTTTAAAACACTCCTGCTGGATATTATGTTGAGCTTTTTGCTCTTTGCTGGTGCCTTGCACACTAATTTTAAACAATTGCATGTTCAACGTTGGCCTATTTTGGCGTTTTCAACATTAGGTGTATTGGTTTCAACGTTTTTGGTAGGTACTTCGATTTTTTACTTATTGATGGTTTTCGAAATGGATGTCGACTACATTTATTGTATTCTTTTTGGGGCATTGATTTCACCTACTGATCCGATTGCCGTACTTGGAATTTTAAAAAAGGCAGGGGTACCTAAAAAATTGGAAACAAAGATTGTTGGGGAATCACTATTCAATGACGGAGTAGGGGTTGTGGTTTTTTTGACCATTTTTCAATTTGCATCTTCCAGTGGTAAAACGATTACCACACTTGATGTTTTGGAGCTTTTCGGTGTTGAAGTAATAGGGGGAGTTCTGTTAGGATTACTTTTGGGTTGGGTCACCTATAAACTCATGAGAGCAATAGATGATTACGATATTGAAGTTATTATCACCCTAGCTACTGTCATGGTTGGGACTGTAATAGCCCAAAAATTCCATTTATCAGCGCCTCTGGCCATGGTGACTGCAGGTTTGGTAGTAGGTAATGATACGTTGCGGGACAGTGCCATGTCTGAAATCACCGAGACCTATGTAGATAAATTCTGGGAATTAATTGACATACTTCTTAACACACTTTTATTTGTGTTAATAGGGATGGAAATCTTAGTATTGACTTTTGAATTGAATTATGTTTTCGCAGGCTTGTTGGCCATTCCTATAATCCTGATTTGTAGATACCTGTCATTGCTGATTCCTATTAACTTTTTTAAGAAAAAATTGGATTTTGTACCTAGCACTGATTTGATAATGACCTGGGGCGGTCTTAGAGGGGGTATTTCGATTGCACTTGCCTTAGGGCTTACCCAAGAAATGCATCGCGATCTGTTCTTAGTGATTACCTATGTTGTTGTTGTATTCTCAATAATAGTACAGGGCTTAACGGTTGGGAAATTGGTTAAAAAACTATCTTGATGATTCCAAAAGATTTCAATCATTTTCTTGAATCTTTAAGTAGTGATAATCCTCCTAAGGAGTGGCCATTGGTTCTAAAAGCACTATGGTTTGATGCCAAGGGAAATTGGAAAGCCTCCCATGACATTGCACAGGATATGCACAATAAACTAGGAAGTTGGATCCATGGCTATTTGCATAGAAAAGAGGGTGATGAATTCAATGCCGGATATTGGTATCGCATTGCAAAACGACCCATTCCTACTATTACTTTGGATGAAGAGCTAAAACAAATGGTGGAGTTCGTAATTTTGGATAATCAATTTATACAATAATACTTATTCCATCAGCCCGTACGTTTTTCTCGCTATCAAAATAAAAGTCTATTCGGCCTAAATTAATGCCATAACATCCAACTTGATTGACTAAAATGTTATTCCCTTTTGCATTTTTTGTTACGGTTGGCTTATCTAAAAAAGTATGGGTATGGCCTCCAATAATCAAGTCGGTATAATTGGTTTTGCTCGCCAGCTTTAAATCATCAGCTTTTTCTTGGATTTTATAGTGATATCCCAAATGTGAAAGACAAATGACCAAATCGCATTTTTCCTCTTCTTTTAACTTAGTTTCAATATCAGAGGCAATTTCATAAGGGTCCAAATATTGGGTCTCTTTGTAGAGTTTTTTTGTGACCAATCCAACAAGCTTAATGCCCAAACCATAGACACCGATTTTTAAACCATTCACCAAATAGGTTTTATATGGTTTTACATGTCCGTTCATGACGGTATTGCTAAAATCGTAATTGGCAGATAGCAATTCGAATGAGGCATGTGGTAATTGTGCAAATAGGCCATCAATGCCATTGTCAAAATCATGGTTTCCAATAGTAGCGGCATCGTACTTGAGCATGCTCATAAGTTTGAATTCCAATTCACCACCATAGAAATTGAAGTAGGGGGTTCCTTGGAAAATATCACCAGCATCGAACAATAAGGTGTTTGGGTTTTCCTTTCGAACTGCATCAACCAAAGTGGCTCTTCTAGCCAGTCCTCCTAAATTTGGAAAACTCAAATGATTTTTTGGAAAGGTATCAATATGGCTATGAACGTCATTAGTATGTAAAATGGTGAGGTGTTTATTTGTTTCACCCAAACAGGAATTCAATGATAATCCTCCTAAGCCAACAAATGCGCTAGTAGCGGTAGTTTTGCTTATAAATTTTCTTCTATCCATATTATTCCATATAAAATCTATTGTCAACTTTTGGAGCGAGTGTGTCTACTTTCTTGAAATAGTCGATCATGGCATTACGAATCAAATAATCAGTATCCGTAACCGAGGTGTTATTTTTAAAAAACCCCATATTATCTCCGCCTGACACCAAATAATCCGAAGTTGCCACATTATAGGTGCTTTCTAGATTCAAAAATTGCCCATTTATTTTTGTATATCGTAGTTTTTTGTTTTTGTCAAGTGCAATTTGAATTCCCGCAATTGGGTGGGCCCTACCTGACTTTATTAAAAAAGAAACCATTTCTTGAACATCACTTCCCTTGATTTCGGCAACGACAATATTATTCTCAAAAGGCATGACTTCAAAAGCATTTCTTGCACTCACATTACCTGCCGATATAATAGAGCGTATTCCCCCGTGGTTAAGTA
>CAZYQR010000253.1:0-4589 GCA_964649755.1 uncultured Maribacter sp.
ACAATTCGCTACTATCAGAATATGCCGTGGTAGGTTTTGATTATGGGTATGCTATGGCTAGCCCAAATACTTTGACTATTTGGGAGGCACAATTTGGGGATTTCAGTAATGGGGCTCAAATCATGATTGACCAATATATATCGGCGGCTGAAGATAAATGGAAACTGCAGAACGGTTTGGTAATGTTATTGCCCCATGGTTATGAAGGCCAAGGTGCAGAACATTCATCTGCCCGTATGGAAAGATATTTACAATTATGCGCGAGGGACAATATGTATATAGCTGATGTGACCACGCCTGCGCAATTGTTTCATATCTTGAGGCGTCAGATGAAAGTGAATTTTAGAAAGCCATTGATTGTTTTTACCCCAAAAAGTCTTTTACGTCATCCCAAAGCGGTTTCTTCTGTTGATGAATTTGCATCTGGAAAATTCCAAGAGGTATTGGATGATGAATCCGCGGATTCTAAAAAAGTAAGAACTTTGGTGTTCTGTACAGGTAAGTTCTACTATGACCTCTTGAATGAAAAGGAAACAAAAGGCAGAGACGACATAGCTTTAGTTCGGATTGAGCAATTATTTCCATTACCGGCCAAGCAAATGAATGCGATATTGGAAAAATACAATAAGGCCGATGACTTGGTTTGGGCCCAAGAAGAACCAAGAAATATGGGAGCTTGGAGCCATATGATGATGCACTATAGCGAGGCTAAGAGATTTCGTGTGGCATCAAGAAGATATTATGCCTCACCAGCCGCAGGAAGTGCGTTGCGTTCTAAAAACAGGCATCAACAAGTAATAGATTATGTCTTTGATAAGAACAAGGATAATATGACCAGACCAAAACAAAAGAAATAGAACAACAAATTATAAAAGAATGATTTTAGAAATGAAAGTCCCTTCGCCGGGAGAATCGATTACCGAAGTTGAGATTGCGGAATGGTTGGTTGAAGATGGTGATTATGTTGAAAAGGACCAAGCAATTGCTGAAGTAGATTCCGATAAGGCAACATTGGAGCTCCCTGCTGAGGAAAGTGGTGTAATCACTTTCAAAGCTGAAGTTGGTGATGCTGTTCTTGTTGGCGCAGTAGTTTGTTTGATTGATACTACAGCTGAAAAACCGACTGATGAGGGTGCTAAAGAGAAAAAAGTAGAAGAGAAGACAGTTACGCCTGCTAAAGAAAAAACAGAGGCTCCTGTTAAATCTGAGGCAACCTATGCTACAGGAAGTGCTTCACCTGCGGCAAAAAAGATATTGAATGAGAAAGGAATAGACCCTTCTGCAATAAAAGGTACAGGGAAAGATGGCAGAGTCACTAAGGATGATGCTGTAAAAGCGGTGCCCTCAATGGGAAGTCCCGTTACTGGTGGCAATAGAAGTGAGTCGCGTTCAAAACTTTCAATGTTAAGGAGAAAAGTGGCTGAACGTCTTGTGGCGGTTAAGAATGAAACTGCCATGCTAACAACTTTCAATGAAGTTGATATGTCTCCTATTTTTGCCTTGCGAAATGAATATAAAGAAGCATTTAAGGAAAAACATGGGGTTAGCCTTGGGTTTATGTCATTCTTTACAAAGGCGGTAGTAAGGGCTCTTGAGCTTTATCCGGCGGTTAATTCTATGATCGATGGTAAAGAAATGATATCCTATGATTTCTGTGATATTAGTATTGCGGTTTCTGGCCCTAAAGGGCTTATGGTGCCTGTAATCCGAAATGCTGAAAACCTTTCTTTTAGAGGGGTGGAATCAGAGGTGAAACGGTTGGCTATTCGTGCCCGCGATGGGGAAATTACAATTGATGAAATGACTGGTGGCACATTCACTATTACCAATGGGGGTGTATTTGGTTCTATGTTGTCTACGCCTATCATAAATCCGCCTCAAAGTGCGATTTTAGGAATGCACAATATTATTGAAAGACCTATTGCAAAAAATGGTGAAGTTGTAATTGCTCCAATAATGTATGTTGCCTTATCATATGATCATAGGGTTATTGATGGCAAGGAGTCGGTTGGGTTCTTGGTGGCTGTAAAAGAAGCACTGGAAAGTCCGGAGGAATTGTTGATGGACAATGCTGTGAAAAAGGCTTTGGAAATGTAATTCCATTAAAGTAATATGAATAAAAAGGCTCGAAGTTATTTCGGGCCTTTTTGTTTTAAATAAACAAAGGATTTTTTATAGTCAATTATCGCCTTTGCTTTTTTTAGAACATCCGCGCCTATAATTCCATCTACAGGTAGGGCCTTATGGGTGGTAAGAGCTTCATTTACGTGTGTTAAATCAAATAATACGATCTGTTGTTTTTTTTTGTGCCACGTACCAATTTCGATATTGTTTTTGGTGGATATTAAAGTTTCCATATTGGTCGCGCCTGCGCCAGCTGCTTTTACTTCTGATTTTTTTGAAATCAGATTGAAGAATTCAATTTTATCTAGGCCAATACAGGTATTAGACGCACCAGTATCCAAAATAAATCGACCAGAAATGCCATTGATTTTCGCAACTATTTCAAAATGGTTGGTTGCTGTGAATACTAAGGGCACTCGAATGTAGTTTTTATTTCTTAAAAACTTTTTAAGGCTCAACATCTATTTTTTTGATAAAGATAAGGCTATTTTTGTTCCATGAAATGAGCCATACGACGGTTGTCGACAGCTGAAATATTCACGTGCTAATTTCAACAAACCTTTAAAAAACAAATAAATATCCGCAGATGATCTTGACTGATACACATACACATCTTTATAGTGAGGCCTTTGATGAAGATAGGGATGAGGTGATAAAAAATGCCATGGATTTAGGGGTGGAACGATTTTTTATCCCGGCAATAGATTCAACCTATACTAAAGCCATGTTTGCATTGGAAGAAGCTTACCCTGAAAATATGTTCTTGATGATGGGTTTGCATCCCACCCATGTGAAAGAAAACTTCAGTGAAGAACTGCAGCATGTTGAAGAGATGTTGAGTAAAAGAAAATTTTATGCCGTTGGGGAAATTGGTATTGATTTGTTTTGGGACAGGACATTCTTGAAAGAACAACAAGAAGCCTTTCAATTTCAAATTAGATTGGCAAAAAAATATAAAATGCCCATAGTTATTCATTGTAGGGATTCCTTTGACGAAATTTTCGAGATTCTTGAAATTGAAAAGGGGAAGGAGCTATTCGGAATTTTTCATTGCTTTACAGGAACATTAGATCAGGCAAAAAAAGCAATTTCCTATAATATGAAATTAGGAATTGGTGGAGTGGTAACTTTTAAGAATGGAAAAATCGATACTTTTTTAAATGAATTGGATTTAAAACATATTGTACTTGAAACAGATTCCCCCTATTTGGCACCTGTACCTTACAGGGGGAAACGAAATAAAAGTGCCTACATTATAAAAGTTTTGGAGAAGTTGTCGGAAATCTATGGTAGGGATCAAAAAGAGATTGCCGAGATTACTACACAAAACGCTATGCAAATATTTGGAACTTGATCGCTATGGATAGAAGACCGCACATATTACTTATTTACACCGGTGGTACAATTGGTATGGTGAAGGATTATGAGTCAGGGGCTCTTAAGGCCTTCGACTTTAATAATTTATTAAAAAGCATACCCGAGTTGAATCAATTGGATTGTAATATTGAGAGTGTTTCATTTGATGAGCCCTTGGATTCATCGAACATGAATCCTGAACATTGGGCGACTATTGCGGAGCTCATTGAAAGCAATTATTCCGCATATGACGGATTTGTAGTTCTGCATGGAAGCGATACCATGAGCTATACCGCTTCGGCTTTGAGTTTTATGTTAGAAAATTTGTCTAAACCTGTGATATTTACAGGTTCACAATTACCAATAGGGGATTTACGTACAGATGCCAAGGAAAATCTAATCACATCCATTCAAATTGCTGCGCTTCACGAGAAAGGCAAGTCGGTTATTCAAGAAGTAGGTCTTTATTTTGAATACAAACTTTATAGAGCTAATAGAACAACAAAAATCAATGCTGAACATTTCAAAGCTTTTAGCTCGTTGAATTATCCACCTTTGGCCGAATCAGGTGTTCATTTGAAAGTTTATAATGAATATATTGAAAAGGCTAAGTCCACTAAAAGATTAAAAGTTCACAAACTGATGGATACAAATGTGGCCATTTTGAAAATATTTCCCGGTCTCAATGAGTCGGTAGTGCATAGTGTGCTCAATATTCCAGATTTAAAAGCATTGGTGCTTGAGACTTATGGTGCTGGAAACGCACCAACAGAGAAATGGCTGTTAAATTGTTTGAAAAAAGCAATTAACCGTGGAATACATATTGTTAACGTCACCCAGTGTTCTGGAGGCAGTGTTATAATGGGTCAATATGAAACCAGTAAGGACTTGAAAAAAATGCAAGTCATTAACGGAAAGGATATTACGACCGAGGCCGCAATTACCAAGCTTATGTACTTATTGGGAAGTAATGTTTCATCAAAAATGTTTAAAACTATTTTTGAAACTTCATTACGTGGAGTTTCTGACCCGAACATACGGAATAGAGCCTTTCTACGAACCCAACGATGAGAACCCCTACCTGCCTGATTTCTATCAGGACATGAACC
>CAZYQR010000254.1:0-4572 GCA_964649755.1 uncultured Maribacter sp.
CAAAAAATTTTTATGGGAGGCAACCCTATTGCTTACCCAGGAGTTGTTGTTGAATACCCCGTCCTAACTATTGGGGAGGGTATTTGGTAAGACCTGTTTCCATTGAGTTTTGGCAAGGCCGACCAAATCGATTACACGACAGGATTCGCTTTTCTTTACAAGAAGATTTTAATTGGAAAATTGAGCGTTTGGCTCCTTAAAAAATAACCTCTTATGAAAAATTTAATTCTGGTTCGGCATGGCAAATCTTCTTGGGAATATTCTGTAAATGATAAGGATAGGCCGTTATTACAAAGGGGAATAAATGATGGACATTTGGTGGTCGAGGCTTTCAAGCAAAAAGACGTTAATGTTGATGCGATATTTGCTAGTCCGGCTAACCGGGCCATGCATACCTGTTTGATTTTTTTACGACAACTTCATTTTCCTTACAGTCAATTTGAGATTACCAATGAACTTTATGATTTTTCGGGTGATTATGTACTACAGTTTGTGAAAAATTTGGATGATTCGCTCGACACAGTTATGATATTCGGCCATAATCATGCCTTTACCCATCTTGCCAATGCCTTAGGAAACCTTTCTATTGATAATGTACCTACCAGCGGATTGGTACATTTAGCTTTTGATACAAATAACTGGAACACAATAGAAAGAGGTACCACAATTAATACTATTTTCCCTAAACACTTGAAATAATGATAAAAGCCAAAAATCAATATATTAATCGAGAGATAAGCTGGCTTAGTTTCAATGAGCGAGTTTTACAGGAAAGTGCGGATAAAAATGTACCGCTTATTGAAAGACTTCGATTTTTAGGAATTTTCTCCAATAATCTTGATGAATTTTTCAAGGTTCGTTACGCAACGATAAAGCGTATTGTTGAGGCGGGAAAAAAAGGAAAGAGTGCATTGGGTGGTGAGACGGCCAAAGACCTGTTGGCTGAGATTACGAATATCGTTATCAAGCAACAGGCAAAAAGCTTAAATATCTTGAAGCAGATAAAACAGGAGCTTGAGGCACAAAATATTTTTCTTATTGATGAAACCCAAATAAAAGAATCCCATGAAGAATTCATAAAAACGTACTTTATCCAGAATGTGAGTTCGGTTCTTATGACTATAATTCTGAATGATTTAACTGAATTTCCAACCCTAAATGATAGCGCAGCATATCTTGCGGTAAAAATGGTACTTATTCCCGAAGAAGGGGTTGCAAATAAAAGGGAAAGGGATATAAAATATGCCCTTATTGAAATTCCCAAAGGTATTGATAGGTTTGTCGTATTGCCGAAAGTTGATGATAGGGATTATATTATTATTCTTGATGATTTGATACGGTATTCATTACGGAGCATTTTCAATATGTTTTCCTACGAATCCATAACGGCACACATGATCAAGATTACCCGTGATGCGGAGCTCGATATTGATAGTGACCTTAGTAAGAGTTTTATCGAGAAAATATCCACTAGTGTAGAGGGTAGAAAAATTAGTAACCCCGTTCGTTTTGTTTATGACCAAAGTATAGGAAGGGACACCTTGCAATTTCTTAAAGAGAAAATGGATGTTGGGGATACCGATAGTGTAATTCCTGGCGGACGCTATCACAATCGGCGGGATTATATGGGATTTCCAAGCTTGGGAAGGCAAGATCTGACGTATGATAAAATAATACCGCTACCCGTTAAGGGTTTAAGTTTAGAGGGAAGTCTGTTAGAAAAAATAGCCGAAAAAGATTATTTACAATATACACCCTATCACACTTTTTCTTATGTGATAAAATTTTTAAAAGAGGCTGCATTAGATCCAAAGGTCAGAAGTATAAAGATTACGGTTTATCGCCTTGCGAGTAACTCCCAGGTGGCGGCCTCATTGATCAATGCAGTTAAAAACGGGAAACAGGTCACTATGCAAATTGAGTTACGGGCCCGTTTTGATGAACAAGCCAATATTGGATATGCCGAACAACTGCAAGCTGAAGGTGTAAAACTGATTTTTGGTGTACCTGGTTTAAAGGTGCATAGTAAAATATGTGTTATTGAACGCGAGGAAGGTGAAAAAATAAAGCGTTATGGTTTTATCAGTACTGGTAATTTTAATGAATCAACTGCACGTATATATACAGATTATACATTATTTACTGCACACGAGCCCATTTTAAAAGAAATCAATAAAGTGTTTGAGTTTTTCACCACCACATATAAAATTAATAAATACAAGCATTTAGTAGTTTCTCCACATTATACCAAGAACTATTTTCTAGACTTGATCGATACGGAGATAACGAATGCCAAGGAAGGTAAAAAGGCATTTATAAAAATTAAAATGAATAGTTTCACGTCCTACAAGATGGTCGACAAATTGTATGAGGCAAGTGATGCGGGTGTTGAGATTCAATTGATAATACGTGGCATATGCTGTCTCATTCCTGGAGTAAAAGGTATGAGTGAAAATATAGAGGCAATTAGTGTAGTTGATAAGTTTTTAGAGCACCCCAGGGTTTTTATTTTTAGTAATGACGGTAATCCCATGGTCTTTATTTCTTCTGCTGATTGGATGACCCGTAATCTGGATAATAGGGTAGAGGTAGGTTGTCAGATGTATGATGAGGATATTAAACAGGAAATGATTGATACCTTTGAAATATCGTGGAGCGATAATGTTAAAGCCCGTGTTTTTTCAGAAAAGCAGGATAACGCTTATAGAAATAATAACAAGCCAAAGGTAAGGTCGCAATTTGCGATGTACGATTATTATGCAAAAAAATTAAATTCTTAATTCCTAACAATTTGAAAGTTCGAAAATTCGCGGCAATAGACATTGGATCTAACGCCATTAGACTCCTTATAAATAATGTGATAGAGGAAAAAGGTAAAAAGACCCTGTTCACTAAAAGTGAGTTGGTTCGGGTACCGGTCCGTCTCGGGGAAGATTCATTTACTGTAGGGGAAATATCCGAGGATAATGCGGTCCGGATCATTAAATCGATGAAGGCGTTTCAACTCTTGATGGAGGTTAATCGGGTAGAAAAATATATGGCATGTGCAACTTCTGCGATGCGGGAAGCCAATAATGGTATGGAGATCATTGAAAAAATTGATCTTGAAGCTGGGATTAAAATAGAATTGATAGATGGCAAAAGAGAAGCTGAAATAATAGCTTCCACAGATTTAAAACAGTTAATACAGAAAGATCAGAGCTACCTTTATATTGATGTCGGTGGAGGAAGTACTGAGTTTACACTCTTTAGTGAAGGCGCTATAAAAACTTCAAAGTCTTTTAAACTAGGGACAGTGCGCTTACTGAACAATATGGTAGGTGAAGCCACTTGGCAAAAATTAGAGGATTGGATAAAACTCAATACGACCAATACCCATAAGATTTCCATAATAGGTTCTGGGGGCAATATCAATAAATTACATAAAATGTCTGGCAGAAAGGAGGGCGAACATCTATCGTCCGTGTGGTTGAACGCACAATATAATTTCTTGAATAGCCTTAGTTATGAAGATAGGATTTCTGAACTGGGACTTAATACAGACCGGGCCGATGTCATTATTCCGGCGACCAGAATCTTCTTAATGTCAGCCAAGTGGAGTGGTGCCAAAAAAATACATGTGCCCAAAATTGGGCTTTCAGATGGAATCATAAAGACCCTATATTATTCGGATAATTAAGAAATACTATCCATGAATTTTTTCTTCCGTACCTAAATTTTTCATGATTTCGGCTTCGTAATCCAGCAGGTCTTGCCATTTTTGGTTTACTTCAATCAGGTCGCCATATTGGCGTGCAAATTTTAAGAACATGGCATAATGACCCGCTTCACTCACCATAAGTTTATGGTAGAATTCGGCTAATTCCTTGTCTTTTAACTGTTCGGATAATAACCGAAAACGTTCACAACTACGAGCTTCAATTAAGGCAGCGTATAAAAGACGATGCACCAATTGGTTTACACGGCTCCCTCCTTTTGGGAAGAACTTCATCAATGCAATAACATAATCATCTTTTCTGCCTCGACCTAAAGTTTGTCCTCTTGCGATTATACGATCATGCACCATTTTAAAATGCCCCATTTCCTCACGGGAAAGTGCAATCATTTCTTGTGTAAGTTCTGTGTATTCAGGAAAAGATACAATTAATGAGATAGCGGTACTTGCCGCTTTTTGCTCACAATAGGCATGATCAGTAAGAATTTCATCAATGTTCTTTTCAACGATATTGACCCATCTGGGATCCGTAGGTAATTTAAGACCAAGCATATTTATTAATATTTAATTCAAAAGTAATATGATTACAAATCGATTCAAAATCTGATAGTTATATTTGTCATATGAAACATTTTTTTAAGATTCTAGGAGGGGTTTTTGCAATATTATTTTTAATCTCTGCAGTATTACAATATAATGACCCAGACCCTTTGCTTTGGATTGCAATTTATGGGATGGCAACTTTAGTCACTCTTGGATTTGTATTTAATAGAGTTTCTTATATCGTTCCTGCGCTTGTTGGTTTGTTAGGCGTGATTGGATTTTTTTTAATATTTCCAGAAAAGTTTGAAGGGTTT
>CAZYQR010000255.1:0-4554 GCA_964649755.1 uncultured Maribacter sp.
CATTCAAGTATTGATCTATATGATCGCTACCATCTGAATGTAGTATTGAATATACTCTTTTAAGGCTTGTATCAATTTCTTGCCGTTCAAACTCATTGTAATAAACCCGAATCCATAAGGTGTCTTCTTCATTGTCATCGTAAACTACTACAGATCCAGAAAAACGCAATAAATCTTCATAAAATATTGGGATTTCTATTTTTCTACTGTATTGCTCCAAATAAGCGTCTAACTCTTCCGAAACTGGAAAAGCCGGCTTTTTCTTTGACATTAATTTTTCCTCCGACATGGGATTTGTTTATTTTTAAGTGGATAAGCCTGTAACAAATTTAGGGTTTCTTCGTCAAGTTACTATAAACCTCCTAAAAACATCTCCTATTTTGGAAAAGATACTTACTGTAAATAACCTCACTAAAAAATTTGGGTACCTTACTGCTGTTAAAGACCTTTCTTTCACCATTGAAAAAGGAAATGTTTATGGTATTTTGGGACCAAATGGCAGTGGTAAATCCACTACTTTGGGAGTGGTACTCAATGTTGTAAACAGAACCAATGGGGAGTTTGCTTGGTTTGACGGCAATACCTCAACGCATGAGGCCTTAAAAAAGGTTGGTGCCATCATTGAACGGCCAAATTTTTACCCCTATATGACAGCCATACAGAACTTAAAATTAGTCTGTAAGATCAAGGAAGTTCCTCAAGATAGGATTGAAGAAAAGTTGGAACTGGTTGGTTTATTAGAACGTAAGAATAGCAAATTCAGAACCTACTCCCTAGGTATGAAACAGAGACTGGCCATAGCCTCTGCCCTACTTAATGACCCGGAAATATTAATACTTGATGAACCTACCAATGGTTTGGACCCGCAGGGGATTCATCAAATTCGTGAAATAATAAAGAGGGTTGCATCGCAAGGTACTACCATTCTTTTAGCCTCCCACCTTTTGGACGAGGTAGAAAAGGTATGTAGCCATGTTGTAATTCTTCGTAAAGGTCGTAAACTATATTCCGGCCGTGTAGAGGATATGATGGCCAGCCATGGTTTTTTTGAATTAAAATCCAGTGATAATGCAAAATTGGTCGCTTTTCTCGAAAACAACAACAGCTTCAGTAAAATAGAAAATGAAAACGGATTGATCACTGCTTTTCTAAACGAGGAAATGAGTTCTGAAGTTTTGAATAGAAGCCTGATGGAGCAGGGTATTGTACTTTCCCATTTGGTGCAAAGAAAAGAAAGTCTTGAGGAGCAATTCTTGACGTTGACCAAAAATGCACCTAACTAAACCAAAAATATACCATGTTACGATTACTACAAATAGAATTCATAAAACTTTGGAACAACAGGGTTAGCAAGATTTTGATTATTTCTTATTTTGTGTTGCTTACTTCAATTGCTTTAGTGGCAGCCATAAAATTTGATATTGGGCCCATTAAATTCCATTTGGCAGAACAAGGGATATTTAATTTCCCCTATATCTGGCATTTTAATACATTTATCACCGCATTTTTCAAGTTGTTCTTGGCAATTGTCATCGTTTCTATGATGGCCAATGAGTACAGCAATAAAACCATTAAGCAAAACTTGATAGATGGTTTATCAAAGAAAGAATTCATCCTTTCAAAGTTTTTGACTGTGATATCCTTTTCATTGATTTCAACAATCTTCGTATTTGTGGTTTCATTGATTTTAGGGTTGATCTATTCAGACTACAATGAACTTTCAATTATCTTTTCCGACTTGGAATTCTTATTGGCCTTTTTCGTTAAACTAATGGGTTTTTTCTCCTTTTGTTTATTCCTTGGCATATTGGTAAAACGATCAGCATTTGCTTTGGGCTTTCTTATTTTATGGCAGGTGTTTGAAGGGTTTGTGCGGGGAATGATACGTTGGAAGCTTTTCGACGGTGACACTACAGACCTTATTATGGGATTTTTTCCTTTAAATGCCATGTGGAAACTCATTGATGAACCATTTTCAAGATTGGGAGCCGTACAATCGGTTGCCGACCAGATAGGCGAAAAGTTTGAACTGGATTACGGAGTACATTGGTATGAAATTTTGATCGTAGTCGGATGGACGTTTATTTTCATCTATTTGTCATATGCTTTGTTGAAAAAGAGGGATTTATAGTATATTGTGGTGTTTAGGTAAACACTATGAAAAAGAAAATCACCTTGCTGCTAGTATTTAGCATCATTTTTCCTGTCCTATTATTTGGCCAAGGTGAGACTTCCAATTGGTATTTCGGAAATAATGCAGGAATACGATTCAATAACGATGGTAGCATTACTCCGGTAACAGATGGTCAATTAGACACCTTTGAAGGCTGTGCTACCATTTCCGATCCTTCAGGGGATTTACTGTTTTATACCGATGGCATAAATGTATATGACCGAAACCATAATTTAATGCAAAATGGTTCTGGTCTTTATGGTGATCCCTCTAGTACCCAATCGGCCCTTATTGTCCCCAAACCCAACGACCCTAACATATTCTACGTTTTTACCGTAGATACGACCACATTCGAAAATGATCCTGACAATGGGTTAAATTATTCAGTGATAGACATTTCGTTGAACAACGGCAATGGTGCTGTAACACAAAAAAACATACGACTGCTGAATGACTGTTCTGAAAAAATCGCAGCTGTTGTCAAAGACTGTTCAGATAAGTCGATATGGGTCGTAACCCTGGCTTCGCAAGATGGCAACGGTACTATTTTTAATACGTATCATGCCTTTGAAGTAAACGCATCTGGGGTAAGCGATATTGCTGTAAAAAGTACTTTTCAAAACCTCGACATTGAAGACCCAAGAGGCTACTTAAAATTTTCGAACGACGGAATGAAAATGGCCAGTGCCAATATGATATTCGGCCTACAGTTGTATGATTTTGATGCTACTACAGGCGTTTTATCCAACTTTTCGCCTTTGAGCATTAATGGGATTGACAATAATCCCTATGGAATAGAATTTTCGCCCAGCAACCAATTCCTATATACCCTTTCAACTAACTTTGTACAAAATGGTGGAGGGCATACCTCCTCTTTAATCCAGTATGATTTAACAGAAGCCGATATTTCAGCATCGCAGGTAATCTTGGATAAAAGAGGAATATATCGTGGGGCCTTGCAATTAGGGGGCAATGGTAAAATTTATAGGACTATAGCCTTAAATTATTTTACAGGAACTCCTTTTTTAGGTGTAATCGATAATCCAAATGGAAAAGGACAAACTGCCGACTACCAACACAATGCAATTGCATTGGGAAATAATGCAACGCAAGGGTTGCCCCCATTTATACAATCGTATTTCAACAAAACCGATCTAATCATCAGGGCGGATGGATCTTCATCAAGCTCATTGACGCTATGTGAAGGTGAACCATTTACCTTAGATGCGGAAGATATTCCGGGAGCAACCTACAACTGGCAAAAAGATGGTAATGTCATAGCAAATCCCGATAGAAATATATTTCATATTGATCAAGCCATGAACATAGATTCTGGCCGCTATAACCTTGAGATTATTCCACCGAATCCTCAGGATTGTTCAATCTTTGGTGAAGCACAAATCAATATTCAAGCCATTCCCGGCAACACTACTTTATCAATTATTCAATGTGATGCAGATTCTGGGAATATGGTGGATGGCATAACGACAATTAACTTGGAAGAAGCAGTTAAGACCTCACCTTTCAAGTATTTATTTTTCGAAAGTATTGCCGATAGAGACATGGACAATCCGATTGCAAATCCAAAGGAATATCAAAATACCAATCCTTTTGACCAAACAATATTCTATACCGTGAGTAACGTCGCCAATTGTAAGAATCATGGTGAAATAGAGATACAAATAAACCCAATTACATTTGTTGATGATCCCCGGAACACTCTGTATGTCTGTGATAGTGATCCAAATGATGCGATTTTATCGGGTACATTTAATCTGCACGATTTTACCCAGCGGTTTTATCCTGATAAACAAATCGAGTTCTATCAAGGATTAGACGATAGTTCCATAGAGCAAAACCCCTTATCTGAAAATTTTTATTCGGAACCGGGTTTAATCTATGCACGTGTTGAGACCGATAATGAATGTTTAGAAATCTTAAGGTTAAACTTGGTAGTTAATCCCACTCCAGTATTTGAATTGGAGAATACGTATCAAATCTGTACGGACAATCCCAATTTACGTATCAATGCCCCTGACGGATTCGACACCTACGAATGGTTCAAAAAAGATTTAAATAGCACTCACCCTATTTCGAGCTCGCAGATTATCGATATTTTGGAAATAGGTGAGTACCGGTTGGAAGTAGGGCATGTCTATAATAGTATTGCTGTTAACTCGATTTGTAAAAATAGTTTTGATTTCAAGGTCGTACCATCAAATCGGGCGATCATAGAAAGTGTAATCGTCAATGATATTTCGCAAAATAATACTGTTCAAATCGAAGTTTCGGGTGATGGGGAATATGAGTATTCAATCGATGATATCTCTTATTTTGACTCTAACTTATTAGACAATGTAGCAGCGGGTTTGATCACTGTT
>CAZYQR010000256.1:0-4547 GCA_964649755.1 uncultured Maribacter sp.
AGATAAGGATTTAAAAGAAATAAAAGATGGGGTTTTGGGTGATATCGCACCTACTATTCTCAAATTAATGGGAGTTGATCAACCGGAGTTAATGTCTCAAAAACCGCTGGTTTAAAAATTCTAACAGATTGTTTTATCTTTGCAGGCTATGATAAAAATTAAAACTCCTGAAGAGATAGCGCTAATGCGCGAAAGTGCCTTGGTTGTTTCCAAAACTTTGGGGATGTTGGCCTCGGAAATCAAACCGGGGGTCAATGCGCTTTTTTTAGATAAACTTGCCGAGGAATTTATTCGGGAACAAGGGGCAGAACCAGGATTTTTGGGTATGTATGATTTTCCCAATACCTTGAATATGAGTCCCAATGCCCAAGTGGTCCATGGTATTCCCAATAGTGAACCTTTAAATGATGGTGATATTATCTCCGTTGATTGTGGTGCATTGAAACATGGTTTTTATGGTGACCATGCCTATACTTTCGAGGTAGGCGAAGTGGCACCAGAAACTCGAAAGCTTTTACAGGTCACCAAAGAATCACTCTATTTAGGAATTCGAGAATTTAAAGTTGGTAAGCGTGTTGGTGATGTGGCTTTTGCCATCCAAAATTATTGCGAAAGTCATGGGTATGGTGTTGTTCGTGAATTAGTAGGTCATGGTTTGGGAACTAAACTACACGAAGGTCCAGAAATGCCTAATTATGGCAGACGCGGAAAAGGCAAAAAATTCATGGAAGGTCTTGTCGTTGCTATTGAACCTATGATCAATATGGGTACAAAAAGAATTAAGCAACTAAAGGATGGTTGGACTATTCTAACTGCAGATGGGCAGCCAAGTGCACATTTTGAACATAATGTTGCCATAGTGAACGGTAAACCAGAACTATTATCCACTTTTCAATATATTTATGAGGCATTAGGAATTGAAAGTGATGAAGAGGATGAATTTCGAAGCCACAAATTGACACTATAAATCTGTTTCACTGAGTTACGCAGAGAATATCACAGAGTTTCACAGAGCGTATGGAGGATAATGAAATAACAAATCTAATTATTGGTTCTGCGATTGAAGTGCATAAAGCCCTTGGCCCTGGTTTACTTGAATCTGCTTATCAAGAATGTCTGCTATACGAATTAAATAATAACGGGCTGCAAGTTAAAAAAGAAGTTAGCTTACCTATAGTTTATAAAGAAGTAAAATTAAACCACGGATATAGAATTGATTTATTGATCAAAAATAGGATTGTTGTTAAGCTAAAAACAGTCGAATATTTTACTGATGTCCATTTTGCGCAAATTCTCACTTACTTAAAATTGGGTGGCTTTGACCTCGGATTATTGATTAATTTTCATACCTCATTATTAAAGAACGGCATAAAACGCTTTACCAACAAGCCTTTATGAGGCTCTTTTTTCTCTGTGACACTCTGTGCAACAACTCTTTATGAAACAAATTTTTAAATATTTCCTAAATTTAATACCAAGACCTTTACTTATAAAATTAAGTTATTGGATAAGGCCGATAATGGCCCTTTGGTTAAAAGGAAGCAAATATACTGACCCAATAGATGGTAAACAGTTCAGGACTTTTTTGCCCTACGGATATGAAAGCCCGAGGGATAATGTGCTTTCACCTTCTACCCTATCTTTAGAACGCCATAGGTTATTGTGGTTATTTCTGAAGAACAATACCACCTTTTTCACTGCAAGCTTAAAAGTATTGCATTTTGCCCCGGAACAAGCCTTTTATAAGCGATTTAAGAACCTTGTTAATCTGGATTATACCACAACTGACTTAAATTCACCTTTAGCAGATGTAAAAGCGGATATATGCAACTTGCCATTTGAGGATAACACCTACGATGTAATACTTTGCAATCATGTATTGGAGCATATTCCTAATGACCAAAAGGCCATGCAGGAACTGTATCGTATTCTAAAATCTGGCGGATGGGGCATTATTCAAATTCCCCAGGATTTGAAAAGGGAACATACTTTTGATGATGACTCAATAACGGACAAAAAAGAACGGGCTAAAATATTTGGTCAATATGACCATGTTCGTATTTATGGCAGGGATTATTTTGATAAGCTTAGAAATGTAGGTTTTGAGGTAGAAGAAGTAAATTATGCCGCAAATCTATCTCAAGAAGAAATCAACAAATACAGATTAGCCAAAGGAGAAATCATTCCATTAGTGAAAAAACATTAGTCCAGAACCACTTTTTTAAAGCCTTCGGTCATAAACTCCTTTGTTTCCCCAGTTTCATCCAAATAAATCACATAAGCTTCTAATTCTTTTTGATTGGATAAGAAGCTCATGGTTTTATTCAAATCCATAGCCATGAAAGCTGTGGCATAGGCATCTGCAACCGCGCATGAATTTGCTAAAACAGTTACTCCCAAGGTATTTGCATTTTTGGTATACCCTGTTTTAGGATCAATGGTGTGCACATATTTTTTTCCTGTAATGGAGTCTATTCTAAACTTGCGATAATTACCGGAAGAAGCCAAGGCTCTATCCTCCAATACTATCAATATTTTAAGTCTACGGCCTTCTTCAACCTGTGGGTCATCTATCCCCACAACCCACGGTTTTTGTTTTATTTTATTGATGCCTTTGCCCACCAACTCACCCCCTACTTCAAGGAGGTAATCATCGATCCCCTTTTCATCCATCATAATTGCCAAACGATCTATGGCATAACCCTTGGCAATAGCGTTAAAATCCATATAAATATTAGACTGTTCTTTTACAATCTTATTATTTTCATTCATTCGCACTTTGTCAAGGCCAACCAAACGCATAATACTATCTACCTTAGAACTATCCATCAATATTTTTTTTCCAGGTCCAAAGCCCCATGCATTTACTAGTGCACCTACTGTGGGATCAAAGTAACCATCGGTTTTTGAATAAATTTCTTTCGAAAGGTCAAAAACCTCCCGAAACATATGGTCAACAGTAATATCAGTATTTCCTTGGTTGATTTCTGAAATATCGGAAGTAGGTATATAGGTAGACAAAGATTGATTTATTGTGCTAAATACAGAATCAATTTCACGTTGAAAGTCCAATTCCTTATCAGATAAGTAAGTGATACTGTATGAAGTTCCCAAAGCCCCTCCAGCATTTGAATTCTTAATTAACTGTTCAGGACCCATATTACAGGAGACCAAAAAAACAAACAATAGCAAGCACGCCGCGGTATTAAATCTATATTTCAATAAGTCCGTCATAATCAACGATATATTCTTCATTTAAAAATACGGGTAAACTTTGATCTACCGTATTGTACAATCCTACTCCTGCGTAATACATTTTACCTTCATGCTTTATCGCATTATCTTTCATTTTCAACATAAAAGTCATATCATATTTTTTCGGGTCTTGGGGGAAAACCACATTACGTACAACAATAAAATGTAACTGCTTATCTTTTAAACAAACAAATTGGGGGTTCTTCTTCGGCTTACTATTGACGCCCATGAATTCATAACCCTCAGCTTCAAGCTGGCGCCCTACTATGTTCATAGCTAGATTATGTAGTTCTTGTTCAGATAAGGATTTCATAATCATACATTATAAAAAAACCGATATTTTACATATCGGTTTTTAGACGTTAAATTATTAAAACTGAAACAAGTTCAATTCCTATTTTCGAATTACCCACCGAAATCATCAAAGCGGATATGCTCATCAGGGATGCCAAAGTCCTCTCCCATTTTCTGAACGGCCTTGTTCATCAAAGGTGGCCCACAGAAATACAATTCAATATCCTCAGGAGATTCGTGCTTGCTTAAATAGTTGTCGATTACACAATTGTGAATAAAACCAACGAAACCGTCTCCAGGTGCATCAATATCAGCTTTAACCTTCCAGTTATCCTCTTCCATTGGCTCAGAAAGTGCCAAATAGAATTTGAAATTTGGGAATTCTTTCTCTAACTCATAAAAATGATTCAAATAGAACAATTCTCTTTTTGAACGACCACCATACCAATAGGATACTTTTCGGTTAGTTTTTAATGTTTTTAATAAATGATATAAATGTGAACGCATTGGCGCCATACCAGCACCACCACCTACGTATAGCATTTCAGATTCAGACTCATTGATGAAAAATTCACCATAAGGGCCTGATATAACTACTTTATCGCCTGGTTTTTGAGCGAATATAAAGGAAGAAGCAACGCCAGGATTTACATCCATCCAACCATTTTTAGATCTATCCCATGGTGGTGTTGCTATACGTACGTTCAGCATAATCTCTCTACCTTCTGCTGGGAAAGAGGCCATAGAATAAGCTCTTTCAACAGTTTCAGGATTCTTCATGGTCAACGGCCATAGATTGAATTTATCCCATTCATTCTTGAACTTGTCCGGAGTTTCGTGCTCTTCAGGGTGTGCTGTAATATCTATATCGGCATATTTGATTTCGCATGGGGGAATTTCAATCTGTATATATCCACCTGCTTTATAACCCATATCTTTGGGAATTTCAACAACGAATTCCTTAATAAAAGAGGCCACATTATAATTACGGACAACCG
>CAZYQR010000257.1:0-4543 GCA_964649755.1 uncultured Maribacter sp.
AGAATCTAAGAAAGGAAAAATTTGGCGCGTTCTCTTCAATGGTGATAAAGAAAATTATAGCACTCCCCATTTAACGGAAATGGAAAAAAGAAAGTCTAGATCCTATATCAAAGACCCGCATAAAACCAATGACATTCTATCCAATTAATAAGATTATTTACTAACCGACAGCCTATTGATTAGGGTGAGCAACCCAAAATTGACATTCTTTTCGGAAAGTGAAAACACTTTTACCTCACTCCTTTCCATTGAAGTACCATAGTCATAATAAACAGTGGCTTTCATATAGGTTGGATTGTACCCTTTATTACCAAAATATTTGATGTTAATTTTCCATTCACCAAGAAGACTTTTATCAATCAAGAAGTGTTCACAGGAATACCCTTTTATTTTTTCATCATAGATTCGCTCAGATTCATTCTCCAAAGTATGACTCCAAACAAAATAATGTTTATCGGGATTTACGAATTGTAGATCAAATTCTGCCTCGGTATTGTTCCATTCGATAAGAACTCGGGTGCCACCAATATCTGAATCACTGACATCCCCTTTTTCAATCTTTAGTTCTTCCCCTTTTCTCGCAATCAAATTCGTGGATTCCAACTCCAAGATTGCATCAATCCCATCAAACGTCAATGTTATGGAATCCAATTTTCTTAATTCGTGATATCTAGCGTGCAGACCTAATGCTTTTGTATACTCCTTATTAAGCACGTACATATTGGCAAGATCCCTATACGATTGGGCATATCTAGGTCTAAGCCTGAAAATGTCCTTATATACATTCAAAGCATCTGAATGTCTTTTTTCAGATTCAAGTACATATGCCAATGCCTTTAATGCTTCCGCATTCTTGGCATATAAAGCTTTCATTTCATTCAATATGAAATCCACTTTTACCTGATTCTGATATTTATTCTTAATCGATTTTGCTACTTCAAAGAAAAAGTATGGAGAATTGGAATATAGTCTTTTTTGGTTTTCGTAAACGTTCAATGCTTCGTCAATCGTTGTTGTCTTTTCAATTTCCAATATATAATTGGGGACTACAGGCTTTAGTTTACGCAAAGCTGATTTTTCATTGAATTTGTTGTTCCGTAATTTAACTTGGTCATAGGGCTTATTGGTCCCCTTCTCGCGCATAACAAAAGACCCCGTGGTATTGATAATAATCACCCCACCTGCAGCGATACTACCATATTTTGCCGTCGCACCAAGTCCTGGAAGGGTTGCTATACGATCTATATTGTCAATGGATAAAAAAGTAGGTACTGATGTGAAAATTTGACCATCTACTTCAAAAATGGCGGGCCTAGGATTAAGTGCGGAACTTCGACCTCTAATAAAGGCCGCTCTTTCTGTACCTCCTCCCGGACTGTTAACTGTTTCAATGGTAAGACCGGGAATTTTACCCTGCAAGGCAGACAAAATATCGATAGCTCCAAAGTTTAAATCATCCCCATCTATGGTAGTCATGGAATATCCGGCATTTTCGGCATCTATAAAACCGTAGGTGGTGCGCACTATATTTTTATTCGTGGCATAGTCTAATTGCAAACCTAACTGGCCTGTCCTTTTTCTTTGCTCTACAACCACCTCATCAAGTTCTTCCACTCTAGGGACCATGTCAATATTTAATATTTTGGTAACATCTTCAACGATTATCAGTACATCATGCATGCCTACATAACTAAAGACAAGTACATCCCTCGGCCTAGCCTCAATTTCGTATTTTCCATTGGTATCTGTTTGTATTCCATCGGTAGTACCTTTAATCGAAATATTCACATTGGCCAATGGATAGCCCATATCTGATACCAAACCACTGATTTTATTTATTGTTTCTTGGGAGAATCCTTGGAAGGTACAAACAAGGAACAAAAGGGTAAACAATCGATTCATAAACTATTTTTGTCGTAAATATATTACAAAAAAGGGATGTTTTTTAAGCAAATCATACTTTCAACCTAATTGTGTTGTTATTAAGATTTTATTGCTTGATTTTAATTAAAGACTATCCTCGCAGTATTGTTAACCTTAAATAGTTCTTGGTTCACATTTTTAAGTCCCAATTTAAAAACCTTTATTTCCTTACGTTGGGCGGCATTACCGTAATCGTAATAAATGGTAGCCTTTAAATAGGATGGGGTAAGACTCTTGTTGCCCAAATATTTGGCATTTACTTGCCACGTGCCGGGAAGGGATTCGTCTATCAAAAACTCCTCACATGAATATCCCAGCAATTTCTCTTCGCGTATGCGCTCCGAATCTGCGGCCAAGGAATGCACCGTCGTAAAATAACGGCCCTCAGGGTTCACGAACTGTAGCTCAAACTCCGCCTCACTGTTGTTCCATTCAAAAACCATTCTTGTCCCATTGAAGTCTTCTTCCATTACATGCTTCTTAGCTTTTTTTGAAAGTATCTCATTTCCTTTTAACATAATAAGGTTGTTCAATTCGCGATTCATTATCTTGGCGAATGCCGTGGAATCGTTCTCCAAAAACCCTTCGTTTACCAAATAATCATAGCGCATATATAAAGAAGCTGCCTTTTTGCTATCACCCAATTCACGATAACTGTTGGCCAGATCCATATAGGATTGCCCATAGTTAGGGCGCTGGATAAAAATTTCCTTATATAGTTCATTGGCCTTTATGAAATCACCTTTGGACTGGTATATATAAGCCAAGGCCTTGAGGGCTAACGGGTTTTCATTAAAATATAAGAGTCCGTCCTGAACTATTTTGTTATTAAAAGCATCGTCGTTCCAATATTCCGTGAAATAGGTCAACACATCAACATAGTAACTATAGCTGGCCCCATACCTTGGAGCATAGAATTCATGAATTTTTTTGGTTTCTTCCAGAGATTTGGCCTCACGCAATTCTTGAAGATAGGTCGGTTCACTACTCGAAAGTGATTTTGCAGTCAAAGCATCCCCGAGATACTTATTGTTACGAAGCCTTGCCTGGTCTGCAATTTCTTTTGATTTTGGATAGGTGCTTCCCGAATTTGTATTTATAATAACTACTCCGCCTGAAGCAATAGACCCGTACTTGGTTGTTGCCGCAAAGCTTGACAACACAGCAACCCTTTTCATATTACTGGGCAATATCCATAAAGGAGTATCCGTTAGGACTTGTCCATCCACATCAAAAATACCGAATTGATCATTGAATAAGGAGTTGGAACCCCTAACATTGATAACCCCCCCACTAATACAATCGCCCTTAACGGCAACCCCAGGGAACTCATTTCGCAATACATCTAAAATACATAAGTTCACACTACCGATATATTCTTCGGAGAGAATACGGATTTGATAAGCCGCAGTTTCTGAATCAATTATGCCATAGGCTGTTTTTATAAGATTTGGATTCGAATTATAGTTCAATTCCAATTCTTCTTTAGACCGTCTTCTACTTTTGGTCACGACGACTTCTTCTAGCTCCTCGATATCAGGAAACATTTCAACATTCAAAATACGGGTTACATCTTCGACTACAATTTCTATCGTTTTCATACCTGTATACGAATAGCGAATCGTATTTCCTGGCACTGCGTTTAAGGTATATCGACCCTGTGCATCAGTAAACAAAGTTGCATCCGCAACGTCAACAACTATTTGTACATTTTCCAAAGGCGTGCGACCATCGCTTACAATGCCCGAAATCACTTTTGATTTCTCCTGTGAAAAGACAGTGTTGAGGGCCAAGAATAAAACTAAAACAATCTTTTTCATACTGAAGTTTTTTTGTTGTAATATCCCACAAAAATCGAACCAAATCTTAATTTCCTTTATGCGATTTTACCCTTGAAATTAATAGTGATTCAGTTTGTCTACAATTGACATATCTATATCCATTTTCACTTTAAACGCTAGTTCTTGCTACAATGATGCTGATAACCATGGCCTCGTTATACACCTATTATTAGGCGTTTACAGGTTTAACTGGAAATAGACTTTGAATCAGTATTTATCGTTAATAGATGTCTGTTTACATTTTCATTCTGTAATCGATAAACTTTCAATTCTTTTCGTTGGGATGGCTTCCCATAGTCAAAATAAACGCTGACTTTTAGATAGGTAGGGTCAAAAGACTTGTTGCCATGATACTTTAGGTTGAACCTCCAGGTGCCTCCTAAATCCTCGTTGACAAAGAACTGTTTGCTGGAATATCCCTTTGTTTTTTCGTCCATAATTCGTTCTGGGTCACTTTCATAGGTATGCTTCCATGTGTAGTACATAGGCGGATTCGTACCCTGCAATTCAAATTCGGCTTCACCATTGTTCCATTCCAACAACAGCCGGATTGGGGAATAACCAAGGGCTTGTTCAATATCGATAACTTTGGAAGACAATTCAATTTTATTGAGCAATAAAAGATTATGTGATTCGATATTGATGATGGAATCGATGGCATTTTGGGGGGCGTCTACCCTATCCAACACCTGCCTCGCGTATAGCTTCAAGGCCTTTTTAGGTTTTCCCAATTCGTTGTTGATATAGGCCAAATCACGATAGGTTTGGGCATAGTTTGG
>CAZYQR010000258.1:0-4523 GCA_964649755.1 uncultured Maribacter sp.
TACTAAACCAGATATCAAAAATCGTAATCTCATCTCTGGATTTAATTCACCGGGGGAAATGAGTTCTTTAAATATACAACATTTAATATAATCGTTGTTTGATAACTATTAAATGGCTTTCGGACAGTTTTAGCACCATTTCGTCCTAGTTCATTTTTATTAATAGCTTTAAATCAATTCTTTAGAGTCAAATACCTAATATCATCAATCTTTGGTGATGAGTAGAAATCTCTTATTGTGGGCGCTATGAAAAGAATGGGACTATTATCGGTATTACTCTTAGTAATGGTCTTGGCTTGTAAACAGGGCCATAATGACGAAATGAAAACCAAACAAGAACTAGCAATAACAACAAATTTTAACAGTTTTATCGAAAATGCATGGAACAATAAGAATATGGATAGTTTAAGATCAGTTTCTGCTGAAAATTTTATTCGTCATCTCAATGGAATCCAGGTCGCGTCTAACCTAAATGAAATGGAAGCAAATATGAACATATTCTTTAATGGATTTCCTGATTTGAAGGTTGCTATAGAGCATAGTACGATCAAAGATAATCAGTTGTTTACCCATTGGACTTTTAAAGGTACCAATACGGGGATATTCGGTGAGGCCCCTGCAACAGGTAAGAGCATAATTGTAAGTGGGTACTCTGAACTTTCTTTTGATATGGAAGGTAAAATTATTCAAGAAGCTGTGTATTACAACGAGCTGCAACTCCTACAACAATTGGGATACACCTTAAATGAACCTATAGTGGATTAATAAATAAGCATAACTAAAAATCAATAAAAATGAGAACACAAAATTTCAAAGTTTTAATCGCATTACTCTTTATTTTACCCATGGGCCTACTACAAGCCCAAAACAATAGTTCACAAGCCTATTGGGTACATGAAGATGTCGTAAAACCAAATATGGTTGGCGAATACGAGAGCGTCGTCAAAGAACTTGTTACTAATATGAAAAAACATAATATTCAAGAAGTGAATATGATAACCGCCAATTTGGTTGGTGCAAGATATTTATATGTGGGACCCATTGAAAATATGGCTGAATTAGACAAATCTTCATTTGCTACGCTATCTGATAAAATGG
Organism: uncultured Maribacter sp.; assembly: GCA_964649755.1. Classification (GTDB taxonomy): domain Bacteria; phylum Bacteroidota; class Bacteroidia; order Flavobacteriales; family Flavobacteriaceae; genus Maribacter_A. Next base: position 1,099 of record CAZYQR010000258.1, read on the forward strand.
GAGCCGATGCCATGGGTAATTTATTCGACAGGATGGACAAATGTTATGATATTGAACAAAACTATGTCATTCATTTAGATGAGGATTTGTCTTATATGCCTACTGGCATTACCCAAACACCTGAAGGACAGGATTATCGAAAATTCCACTATCTGCATTTCACTCCGGGGAATAGGGCCATGATTAAGGAAAAAATGAAAGCGATCAAAGACATGTTTGTTCAAAAAGAATCAAAGGAATACTATAGGGTCTATAAAAGCGGATTTGGAACAAGAGGGGAATTCTATATGGTCGCAATTGCAGCAAAAGATGCCGTACACTATGCTACCCAAACTCAAGAAAACGATGCGCTTTTAGGGGAAGAGGGTAAGAAAACCATGGGCGACTTATTTAGTAATTTATTGAAATACGAAATCTTTGAAGGTCGTATGCGAAGCGAGTTGGGGTATTCCCCTGAATAATATTCAAATCACTCTTAGAATACCTCTTGGGGTGCTATTTTACTTAAACAACAAAAATAAAATAATCATGAAAAAATTAATTATCAGATTCGGAATATCATTATCTACACTGGTTTTTATGGCTTTGTTTGTACCTACACAAGCATTGGCCCAAGATCCTACTGAGGTAGATGCCAAACATTACAAAATAGAGTTCGAGAATGACTATGTAAGAGTATTACGAATAACTTATGGTCCAGGCGAAAAATCAATAATGCACGAGCACCCAAATGCAGTGGTTGTTATGCTGACTGATGGGAATACCGAAATGACCTTGCCAGATGGCAACAAAATTGAAGATATGTCAAAAATAGGAGATGCCTCTTGGACCCCTGCCGGTATGCATATACCAAAAAACGTTGGAAATGAAAACATGGAAGCCATTTTGGTTGAAATAAAATCAAAACCTTAATAGATAATTCAAAAACAAACACATCATGAAAAAATTAAGTATCCTAATACTTGCCGCAATTCTATTTACGGCTTGCCAACAAGGCCCAGCCCGTTACACACAAAATTCACCGGAAATTGATACTGTTAAGAAATTAATTGCCAACTATAATAGTAAAGCATATGATACCAGTATGTATGCAGATACTTCAAAGACCTTGTACAACACCAAGGATAATCCAATGTCGCCTGCTGAGACAATTGCAAATCACAAGCAACAAGATTCAATTTATTCAGACAGGGGATTTCTTGACAAAGACCAGGAATATGAAATGGTTCTCACTGATGATGGGGATACTTGGGTCAATTGCTGGTTGTATTGGCAAGGTACTTTAGCCGCGAACAATCAGGAATACAGTATTCCTATACATTTAACCTATCAATTTATTGATGGGAAAATCGTAGAGGAAGTAGGCCATTGGGACCCATCAGCACTGGTTTTGGCGATGCAGGAGATTGAGGTACAAATGAACAGTTCAGTGGAAGAAAAAACAATTAGAGCTGCAATAGATGCGGTAACAAAAGCTTGGAACGCCAATGATAAAGCAGCTATGGGCGCAACAATGACATCCAACTTTATTAGAACTGAAAATGCCAATATTATTGCTAAAAATCCAAAGGACTATGCGGGTTTTATGGATGTCTATCATGGGGCATTTCCTGACTTTACGGTAAAAATTGATAAAACGGTAATTAACGGTAATATAGCCTATCTCAACTGGACATGCACTGGAACCAATACCGGAAAATTTATGGATAATGATCCAACCAATAAAAAGATTGAAACACATGGTTTTAGTGTTTGGACATTTAACGCTGATGGCATTAGTGTACGAGAAGATGCATTTTATGACAATTTGGTTGTATTCAACCAACTGGGATTAACACCTCCAAAATAAAATAATTAAACAACCTTAACAGGGAATTCCATTAAAAAGGTTTCGGGGGGAATTAATGTGGAAACCCTGTTAGGTTTTTAAAACTAAAATCATAAAAAAAAGTATTATTAAATTAATTTATAATCAATGAAAAAAACAGTAGTAACGCGGCACAAGGTGGGAGATTTTAATACTTGGCTCAAAGGCCACCAAGACAGACTTGATTTATTTGGTCCTGCAATGTCAGACCTTAAAACTTTCCAGGATGCAGACAATTCAAATTCGGTTGTTTTGGTTATGGAAATAACCGATATGGATAAGTTTAAAGCTATATTAAATGATCCTTCTACCGAGGATCTAAAAACCAAGCATACAGTACTAGATCCAATTACGGTGTCAATACTAGTAGAACCTTAGGTTTTTTAGTAATTCAAATACCTTTTGCAATGCGCAAGGCTATTAATGAGCATTGGTGTGCTATTGCAAACAGATGGACAGTACGAGCCAGCTGTTCATTCATTTTATTTAGATGTTGGCTGCAGCCTGAAGATTAGCTTAATAGAATACAGAATTCAATTAAATCAATTTTTATTCAGTTTAAACGATAAAACAAAAAAAAATGAAAAAACCATGGATTCTTTGTTCGCTTACCTCTGGAAATTAAAAGATGGTCATATAATTGATTTTCAACAGTATACGAGCACCTAGCAGGTTACCAAAGCGATTGTTCAATAAATGGTACAATCAAATAAACCTAGACAGAAAATTTTAAATTCTTTAATTATCTAAATCCAATTATTATGAAAACTACAATGTATTATGCAGAGAAATTTATAAAAGTAATTCTGATTTTTGTTTTTCTTTTTAGTATTAAAATGGATGCCCAGGATGACGAGAACAAGGGCATTAGTGTTTATCAGTACAGACAGATTCCGCCTGATCAAATGGATGAATTCATTGCCAGAGAAACCAAGTATTGGAGCAAAGTTGCTGAAAATGCCATAACCAAAGGGAATCTGATCTTTTGGGGGTTATTCCAGAAAGTGGGCGGTTTTGATGTACCCAACTCCCCTAATATCTTGTTCATCAATACATTTAAGGACATTGATGCGATGGCGGGTATGTGGAATCCCTCCGAGGTTTGGCCTAATGTCCCTATGGACCAAATGGAAACCTTTTCCATGGGTAAAGTGACCCATAGCTTATTTGTAAAACCTGCTGTCTGGGCCGAAGCAAGTAATGCAATACCAGAAAATGATTTTAAATTTGTTAAATTCAATTATCATAATGCCTCCAATCCAGGTAATTTAATCGCACTGGAAGACAAACATTGGACCCCTTTTATTCAATCAGCAATGGATAGTGGTAAAACCAAACAGAAGGCCTGGGGAAATGCGATCATACTGTCCCCTTCCAGTCCTAATATGAAAGCCAACACAATATCTTTTGATATCTATTCCAGCTTAAAGGAAGCATTGGATCCTACGTGGGATACGAATACGGTATTTCCACAAGACGGCCTAACCGAGATTACTGAACTGGAAATGGACCAGCGAATTAGCTTTGTCTATAGAATAGTGAAAGTAGTAACCCCACC
>CAZYQR010000259.1:0-4516 GCA_964649755.1 uncultured Maribacter sp.
AGTTCTGAAGCTTCAATCTCGGTAGCCATATCGGCAAGTTTGAAAGATATACCTTGGAATTGGCTAATGGGTTTTCCAAATTGAATTCTCTCCTTTGAATATTTCAAAGCAGCTTCATAAGCCCCTTTTGAAATACCCAATGATAATGCTCCGATAGAGATTCTACCACCATCCAACACTTTCATGGATTGAACAAAGCCATCACCAACTTCACCCAATCTGTTTTCATCCGAAACTCTGCAATTATTGAATATCAACTCTGCAGTTTCACTGGCACGCATTCCCAATTTATCCTCTTTTTTACCACTTGAAAAACCAGGAGTTCCTTTTTCAATAACAAATGAAGTCATACCATGACTATCTCCTTTTTCACCGGTTCTTACGATTACCACAGCAACATCACCACTAATACCATGTGTAATAAAATTCTTGGCTCCATTCAAGACCCAATCATCTCCTTCTTTAATAGCTGTTGTACTCATGCCGCCTGCATCCGAACCAGTATTGTGCTCTGTAAGTCCCCATGCACCTATCCATTCCCCAGATGCCAATTTGGGAATCCAACGTTGCTTTTGCTCCTGGCTACCAAAAGACAAAATATGGTTCGTACAAAGAGAATTATGGGCAGCAACCGACAACCCAATGGAAGGGTCAACTTTGGAAATTTCCTCAATGATTGCAATATATTCATGGTAACCAAGACCAGAACCACCATATTCCTCTGGAACCAAGACTCCCATAAAACCCATTTCACCGGCTTTCTTAAAAAGCGCTACAGGAAAAGTCTGAGCTTCATCCCACTCCATTATATGGGGTCTTATATGTTGCTCTGCAAACTTTTTAGCAGCCGAAGCGACATGCTCCTGGGTTTCAGAGTAATCAAAACACATGGTATCTTTAAACATTTGCTTTTTTTAGAGGGTCAAATATAATTTAATTCTATGGATCTTATCTATTGGGAAATCTTCAATTTTTATTAATTCGTCAAACGAAGTGAAAGTGCCGTTCATTTCCCTATATTCGACTATTTTGGAGGCAACATCATATCTTATATAAATCAATTTGGAAATCTCCTCAGCAGATGCACTATTAATGTTTATTTTCTCAATCTGAGGTTGGCTCAACACTTTAAACCTTTCAAAGGTTCTTTTAACAACTTCTGGCTCTAGACCATAAACATCATATAACTGGTCATCGACTATAAAACCTCCTAACCTATTCCTGAATTTTATTATTCTAAGCGATAATTTCTCCCCTATACCGCTTATTGATTTTAGGTCTTCAGCAGTAGCGCTATTAAGGTCTTTTATTTGAAAATTGTCTTGATGTATCTCCAATTCCCTTTGAAAAGCAGCACTAGGGATTTTCCTTTGACTTACAGATTTAGTATTAGCCCATTCTGGAAACTTGAAATACGGCGAGATTTGCTTTAACAATGAATCTGAAACATGGGTTATATTTTGAAACTCATGAGAACTATTAACGAACTTATTCCGTGCTCTAAAGACGTGCAACCTATCTATTTCTTCCACTGACATTCCCAAGGTATATCCCTTGTAGTCAGAAATAAAATTGGGATTAAATGGATAAATCAGAATTGAATCCTTTTGCTGGGATTTTTGTTTTAAAGCATCAATCTTATCTTGTGTCTCTTTATTTATTGAAAGGTTGCCTTCGACATTATTTGAAGTGTATTTCACCACATAGAAAACTACTTGCAAGACAATAATGATAAGGAGCAAAAAGAAAATCCCACTTCGCTCCTGTTTACTATAGGAAAAGTAGGATTTAAATTTATTCATTTGAAACTCAACTAGCCTTTTACGAAATTTTTAATGTCTTTCAGATACTTATCCAATTCTTCACGAACTTTTGGGTATAGGAATAATAGACCGATCATATTTGGGAATACTAATGCCAATATCATAGCATCCGAGAATTTAATTACTGCATCCAAAGTAGCCGCAGCACCAATAACTACAAACAATAAAAACAGTGCTTTGTATACAACATCAGCCCTTTTTCCTCTTCCAAACAAATATTTCCATGATTGTAACCCATAATACGACCATGAGATCATTGTTGAAAAGGCAAATAGAATAATTGCTATGGTAAGGATATATCTAAACCCTGGTATTACAGAATCATAAGCCATGGATGTTAAATCAACTCCACCTATATATGTGCCTGATTCATTCAATAATACGGTACTGCCAACAGCATTTCCGTAATCAAATGCACCAGCATCCATATTAAAGAAAATAATTACCAATGCAGTCATAGTACAAATTACAACCGTATCAATAAATGGCTCCAATAAGGCAACTATACCCTCACTTGCAGGATATTTCGTCTTTACCGCTGAATGCGCTATCGCTGCCGAACCTGCACCTGCTTCATTAGAGAAAGCCGCTCTTTGAAAACCAACTATGATAACACCGATAACACCGCCAAGTCCTGCTTCAGGTGTAAATGCCCCTGCAAAAATCATTGAGATTGCGTCGCCGATATATTCAATATTTGCAAAAATTATAACCAAGGAAGCTAAAACATATATACCAGCCATAAAAGGCACTATTTTCTCCGTAACACTGGCAATCTTCTTAATTCCTCCAATAATTACAATCCCAACCAAAATAGCCAAGATAATACCTATAATCACACCTGTTGCACCACCCTCTAAATTCAACATCGAAGTAAGTTGCACCGCTGCTTGATTTGACTGAAATGCGTTACCGCCTCCAAAAGATGCACCAACGCATAGTACGGCAAAAATGACCCCCAAGACTTTTCCTAATCTTGTAAAACCTCTTTCTTTTAGACCTCTTGACAAATAATACATGGGGCCGCCGTAAACTGTTCCATCTTCACCCACATCACGATATTTTACACCTAAAGTACATTCAACAAACTTTGTCGACATCCCTATAAGCCCGCAAACAATCATCCAAAATGTAGCTCCAGGCCCACCTACTGCAATCGCCACCGCAACACCAGCTATATTACCCAGACCTACAGTTCCAGAAACTGCAGTGGCCAAAGCTTGAAAGTGACTTACTTCGCCATCTTTACTTTCATCAGCAATAGTGTCAACCAAATCACCATCTACAATATTCAAATCCGCCTTTTCAACACCATGATGGTCCATTTCATCATAATGACCTCTTACAGTATTGATTGCTAAAGGAAATTTCGTGATGTTTGGAAACTTGAAGTATATCGTAAAAAATGTTGCCCCAAAAATCAACAAAATTAGAACAATAGGCAAGTTGTAACCGGCAATAGGTATAGAGGTCAAAACAAAACCTTCCCACCAAACTGCAAAAGGCATAAATGCATCATTGACCTTCTCATCCAGTCCTTTCTCCTGTGCGCTTGTTAATAATGGTAATATGGAAAATAATAAAAGAAGTCTATACTTCATAGTTGTTGTATTTGGTTTAGGTTTAATTTGATAGGACAGCAATATCATAAAAATATTCTACCAAATCAAATATTGACGTAAAAGAAAAGGGATTAAATATGGAACATTTCGTTTAATTTACGAATCTGTTCTGGCCTACCCAGCACGATTACCTTACTTTTTGGTTGCAACTGCATATCGGCTTCTGGGTTAATGGTATATTTACCATCGGGAGCAATATAACCAATGATTGTACATCCTGTTTTTCTTCTCAAATCCAAATCCCGAAGCGAATTACACTCACCTTCTTCGGTAAAATCCTCAATAGCAACTTCTTCAAGGTTTGTGGTATGCCCGCCTTCTAAAGACAATTCATCCATAAAAGATATAAGGTCTGGCATAACAACAAGGGAAGCCATATGATCACCACCAATTTTATCAGGCATTATAACTTGGTCTGCCCCTGCAAGTTTTAATTTTTTCTGAGAAGTAATTTGAGAAGCCCTACTAATAATGTTCAGTTTCTTATTCAACTGTCTCGCAGACAGCACAACAAAAAGATTGGCAGCATCATCGGGAAGCGTGGTAATAATATACTGCGCACGATTAATACCAGCCTCGATTAAAACTTCATCATCATTGGCATCACCTTCAACAAAAAGTATGTTATCACCATATTTTTCAATGATTTCCTTGTCTTTTTCAACTACAACAAATGGCCTTTTATAGGCTTTCAACCTTTCTGCTGCTTGATTGCCATTTCGGCCAAATCCACAAATTATTACATGTTTAGAGAGTGTGCGAATCTTGTTTTTCACTTTTTTCTTTTTTAAAACGTCCAAAGAATTCCTACTTAATATATATTCGGTTATCACCGAAATGGCATATGCAAATATGAAAACACTGGCAATAATTAATAATACGGTAAAAACTTTTGCTTCGGTACTCATAGGGCCAACTTCAGTAAACCCAACAGTAGTCACCGTAATTACTGTCATATAAATGGCATCGACCCAAGAAAGGTCTGAAAGATAGCGGTAACCAACCACTCCCGTTATTAATATGCCCACCATTAACGAAATGGCTATATATATTTTAGAACGGAAAAGTATT